>NZ_CAWNHY010000278.1:0-17133 GCF_963874335.1 Vibrio sp. V10_P2A27P122
ATAATAGATGAGCAATTTCCAGGCCAATTTTTCAACACATTACCACTCTTCGCGCATATGGCTTAGCACATAAGGCATTGAAGATTAGATATAGTTGAAAAGGGTCAAATCTTTCGTTTTACCAAAAGCCAGTTGTGAAGCCTGCAACGCACGTGAATTTTCATTAAATTCAATCACCGCTTCTGCGTAATCGAGATCTTCAAAGTTACTTTTTGATTTCGCTAAACTGATTTTGAAATCTTCATGCTGTTCTTGTTGAATATCTAAAGTGCTCAAGCGTGCACCGACATCAGTACGCACTTTATTGAGATGAATAAAGGCGGCATGAAACTCTTCCGTAATTTGGTGCAGTTTCGCTGTCGTCGACGCATCCGAGACGGAGCCTTGCGAGAGCTCAATCGCATCTTTATAGCTATCAAATAAGGTAAAGGTTGAACGCGGCTCTAGGCTTAACACATCACCTTTCGAAATTTGCCCTTTTACGTGCACCGTCAGATCTTGATATCGAATGCCTTTTTGTGGATCAAACTCATCGGCCTGTACCACGCTGCCATCTTTCTCTAATTGGTAACCATATTTGCCGTTAGCCATATCAACAAATGTCACGGTATAGCGCGATGTATCATTCGAGTCTAAATTGGTTGCGCGCTCGAGCAGTAACTCTGAACCTTCGTTTAATTGATAGTTTGGTTCGTAGTTACCAAACGGGTTATCAATCTCCATAAACACTTTATTACCCGGATTATTGAACGGGATCTCTAAGCTGTTGGAGATACGCATTTTGCGCTGATAATCATCGCCGGAATAAGTCACGTTACTGGCATTATCTCTAAAGAAAGGCTGATTCTTCGGCTTGGTTCCAGCAAACATGTAGTTACCGGACTCATCTTGCGTATTTGCTAGTTCAATTAAGTTGTTGAACATCTCTTGCAGCTCACGCGCTTTCGCTTCTCTATCTTCTGGAGAGAATGAGCCGTTAATCATTTCCATGACCGTACGCTTTGCCTCATCGGTCGAGCTTTCCGCATTGGCAATGATTACTTCTTGATGTTCTAAGCGGTTTCGAACCAGCACGATTGCATCAAGATATTGGCGTAATTGCTCTTCTTGCTGCCCTACTTTTTGGATGTAATGAGTGGCTAATGGACTATCGCTGGCCGAAAGCAACTTCTTACCCGACGCTAGCTGCGCTTGGTTATGATGGATCTTTGATTCTTGACGGCGCATATCGTTTTGCACCGATTGATAGTTATGGAAGCTCGATATTCTGGTTAACATTTATCGCCTCCTATCTCAGCTGCAAAATCGTGTTGAAAGTATCATTAGCCACCTGCATGATGCGTGAGGAAGCCATATAAGCTTGTTGGAACTTCATCATGTTCGCGGCTTCCTCATCAAGGTTGACTCCGGAAATGGACGCAATGCGCTCCTGCGCTGACTCTTTTTCAAGCCTGGCCACGTCACTTAAGCGTGACGCGGTGGCCAGCTGCAAACCAAAATCAGTATTGAGATCGTGATAAACCCCGAGCACGGTCGTTTCACCGTCGTTGAGTTTTTTCTCCGTTTGAATTTGCTGCATCTTACGTAAATTGCCGTTATCACCTTCTGAGGGGACAAGGTTTGCCGTAAATTTATCATTGGGTAGCGCGCCAGCCGTCAATTCAAACGTTGTACCAAGCACAGTAATCGAATTCGATGGTGGGTAGGCCTGTGGTTCTAGCAGCACGTTGCCTTTGGTATCCGTGACCGCAAATTGATCGCCCGTTGGTGAGATCACCACTTCAAATTCACGCAACCCACCTGCCGATAAAATATTAAATTTTGCCTGCCCTTGGGCAAAAGTGGTGGAGGCTTCATAACTTTGTGCGGCAATGGCTGTCGGATCGTTGGTCGCCATTTTCATAATAGCGGCACCATTACGCGTTGGACGCAGCAATATGCGCTCCCCTGCTTGAGGGGCGTTGCGAATCTCAACTCGCATTCCATCTAAAAATAAACTGCTGCCAACGACCGGAACGTTAACCCGCTCGCCCGTTGGCTTTAATACGGTATAATTGCTGCCGTTGTACTGTAGGGAGTATTCACCACTTTTCAACGCTGAAGTATCTTCGATATAGACCGCCATATCGGCTTTTGAATTGCCAGCGATGATCGCTCGCGAGCGGGCATTGACTTCAGAGTTCACATCCGTAAACAACGCTCTTCCCACATTGCCACGTAAGTCCAAGCCTTGTGATTGCAACTTGTTAACTTCATAAGAGAAAGATGTTGCCATGCGGCCAAGTTCATCCATTAGGTAAGGAATGTGCTTATCTCGCATCGTAAACAGCGCACTTAACTTACCGCCAATATCCTCAGTGGTAATGGTCTTGATCCCTTTGCCTTCAATCATGGCCAAGCGGCGCTGACTCACATCAGGATAACCATCAACCATCTTCATTTGGCTGGCTTCTGTACCTGAGACGAGCGTGTGCCCGCTCCCGATATGGATGTTAAACCCTTCAGCATTTTTACGTGGCGTCACGGTGACCTTGGTGTATTCAGACAACTCAGCCACCAATTTTTCATGCTGGTCCATTAAGTCATTGTGAGGACCAGGAGTGCGCATCATTAAGCGTTGTAAATCTCGCAGCTCAAGCGCCAATTGGTTAATACGCTCAACGGCAACATCTAGCCCTTTGTTGGTCGCATCAGATTGGCGGCGAATATTTTCGTGAAAATCATTCATGTTTTGAGTGATCAGATCCGCTTTCTCAAGTACAACTTTACGCGCACCTACATCATTCGGGCTGTCGGCGAGGGTTTTAATCGCATCAAACCATTCGTTTAAGTTTTCAGGGATTTTTTTCGAGGCCACTGACGACAATAACTTTGAAAGCATGTCTAAATTTTCTTCGTCGTCACGCTTAAAAGAAAAGCTGGTGGTAGATAGGTTTAATTCATTAACGGCAAATTGATCCCATGAGCGGCGAACTTTTTCCACATGTACGCCCATACCGTAGGTTTCACCACCGTATTGGCGAGGCGTATTGGTCCCTTGGATCACAGACTGACGGCTGTAACCTTCTGTATTAACATTAGAAATGTTATGACCTGTGGTGCTGAGTTGTCTCTGAGCGGTAAGTACACTTTGGGTACCTAGATTCAGAAGATCCGACGCCATACTGCCCCCGAAAACCTAATCAAATCAGTGGTTACTGAATATCTAAGTTAGTAATTGCAATATGTATGCCAAAGGAGTTTTAAAGAGGAGGTTAGACAAAATAAAGGAAAGATAAAAGCCAGCAAGGCTGGCTTTAGAGGGGTTATTCCATTGCTTCAATTTGAGATTTTACTCTCAGCACTTTTTCAGCATAGTACGGGTCCGTCGCGTAACCAGCAGCGTGCAGGCCACGAATGAAAGACTCATCGCTGCCATTATGGTTCAGCGCCACGGTGTAGCGGGGATTGTCATTGAGAAAACGAACATAGTCATTAAAACTGTCTTGATAATTTCCATAAGAACGGAACGCAGCTTTTTCCATCACGGGTGTATTATCATGATATTCAAGAGTTTGCGTCGCCACTTTCTCACCTAACCAACTTTTATCCGCTTTGATGTTGAATAAGTTATTACTGCTACCACGAGCATTTTGAACAACTTTTTGTCCCCATCCGGTTTCTAATGCCGCTTGAGCAAGTAGCAGTGAAGAGTCAACACCTAATGCCCGCGCTGCTTTTTCAGCATAAGGTTTCATTGAAGCCACAAACGCTTGCGGCGAATCAAATCGACTCGATTCGACCTTGCTAGGTTCGATCGTCTCTTGCGTTGAGAGGCGGCGGTTGTTACTGCGTTCTATACGGCGCATGGCTTCTTGGAAACCATCTTGCGTCGGGTCGGTTATTGCTGGATCGTTTTTCGAGGTGCCGTTAGCCTGACTGAGCTGCGCCACAATCATATCGGCAAGCCCTAAAGAACCGGAGGCACTGAGCTCGCTCGACATTTGTTCATCAAGCATTTGTCGATAGAAATCTTCGTTTTGGCTGTTGAACATCTCAGATTTAAAATCGGCATTGGCGTCGCGCATCGATTTGAACAACATTGAGGTAAAAATCGCTTCAAACTGTTTGGCTGCGGCCTTGAGCGCCGCTGACTCGCCTTCTTTATCGCCGGTTTTCGCTTGCTGACGTAGCTTATCTAAGCTAGCAATATCATGAATAAAGCCAATATCATTGGGATTATTAATCATCTTCCTCTCCTAGATAATGATCAGTTGGCCTTCAATCGCGCCTGCTTGTTTCAATGCTTGCAGAATCGCCATCAAATCTGAAGGGGCTGCGCCCACTTCGTTGACCGCGCGCACTAAATCATCCAAGGTCAAACCCGGTTCAAATTTAAACATTTTACCTTGTGCTTCAGACACTTCTATTTGGCTATTAGGCACCACAGCTGTCTGACCACCCGCTAACGCATTGGGCTGACTGACATTCAAATTCTCTTTAATGGCAACAGTCATACCGCCGTGTGTCACCGCAGCAGGTTTTAAGCGCACATGCTGGCCGACAACAATGGTACCAGTTCGAGAATTAACGATAATTTTGGCTGAGCCATCCGCTGGATCAAACTCAACATTTTCGATTGCAGAAAGAAACGCGACGCGCTGCCCAACATCTCGCGGTGCACGGATACGTACTGACGTTGCATCAACCGCGGTCGCCATCTCTGGGCCTAAGAAGTTATTCACTGCATCTGCCATACGTTGCGCTGTGGTGAAGTCAGATTCAAGCAAATTGAAGGTAATAAAATCGCCACGGCTAAAAGGTGTTGGTACTTCGCGTTCCACCATAGCGCCGCCTGAAATCAGGCCAACCGTTGGGTTATTGCCGACAATTTTAGAACCATCAGCACCGGTGGCACTAAAACCACTGACCACTAAATTACCTTGGGCCACGGCGTAAATTTGACCATCCAACCCCTTAAGGAAGGTTTGCATTAGAGTGCCGCCGCGTAAACTTTTAGCAGAGCCGATAGAAGAAACGGTGACATCGACACTTTGACCTTGCTTGGAAAACGCCGGCAATTCGGCCGTGACAATCACGGCGGCAACGTTCTTTGTTTTCGGTTTAGTGCCCGGCGGCAATTGAATGCCGAAATTTTGCAACATGGCGTTAAAACTTTGGTCGGTGAACGGTGTCGATTCACCCGTTCCCGGTAGCCCAGTGACTAGACCATAACCCACTAATTGGTTACTCCGCACGCCCGCAACTTGAGAGACATCTTTGATACGGGCCGCTTGTGCATGGGTTGCGATGAGCAACAGACTTAAAACAAGCAGGGTGAATTTTTTCATGGTCTAGTACCTTAATTTCTACGTTTCTTTACGCCAGAACTCCGGCGTTACAGAGAGACATTAAAGAATCGTGCCAAGAATCCAGGTTCTTGCATATCTTGATTGGTGCCTGTGCCTGAATATTGGATGCGTGCATTAGAAATACGAGTAGAAGCAATGGTGTTGTCAAAGTCGATATCATCGGGACGAATGGTACCGCTTAAGCGAATGTATTCATCGCCAGTGTTCAGTGTGAGCCATTTTTCACCACGGATGACTAAGTTGCCGTTGGCGAGTACTTCAATCACTTCAACCGTGATCGAACCAGAAATACTGTTACTTTGGTTGGCTGCAGAACTGCCATTGAACTTGTTGTCATTTTTCAACGCATAAGAGAAATTGTAATCACCCACAGTGAGATCTTTACCGCCGACAGCGAGTGGATCCATAGACGCATCATTGGATTTGGATAGATCCGCATCAGCACTCTTGGCCGCTTTAGTACTTTCATCAAGATTGACGGTAATAATATCGCCAATGCCACGCGGTTTTGAATCATCATAAAGACTGTTCATTTGTGCCAAATTAAACAGTGAACCAGTTTCTGCGGCATAATGTTCCGGTTTCTGTTTTGGGTGGATAGGGGCCCAAGCAGGATCACCGGCTACGGGATCGGAACGCTTACGCATTGAGTCCAGTAAACCAGAACCTTCTTCTGCAGACTTATCCCCTTCAACCGCGTCCACCACGGTTGTACCTTGAACCACTTCAGGAGTATCGACCGGTGGCGGCATTAACGAGCAACCAGACAAAGCAGTAACCAATACAAGACTCAATAGACGTTTCATCGCAGCATTCTCTTAGTTAATGATTAGAGTTGTTGGTTCACAAAACTCATCATCTTATCGACTGCTGAGATGACTTTTGAGTTCATTTCGTAAACGCGTTGCGCTTCAATCATGTTGACCAACTCTTCTGTGACGTTCACGTTAGAGGTTTCAAGCATGGATTGACGAACATCACCGAGGCCGTCAAGCCCTGGCACCCCTTCTTGTGGATCACCACTAGCACCGGTCGGTAGATACAAGTTTTGACCAATCGGCTCTAGACCGCCTGGGTTGATAAAATCAACCGTGGTAATTTGTCCAACCACTTGGTTATTTTGCTGGCCACGAAGCCTAACTGACACTTCACCATCATTACCGACAGTAATAGAGATTGCATCAGGTGGAATAACAATTTCCGGCTCTAAATTATATCCAGCACCGGACGTCACAATCGCCCCTTCGTCGTTGAGGGTAAATTGACCATTGCGGCTATAAGCGATATTGCCATCTGGCATCAGGATTTGGAAAAAGCCGTCACCTTCAATCATCATATCGAGGCTATTGGTCGTGGTTTGTACGTTGCCGTGGGTATGCACTTTTTGTGTTGCCACGACTTTAGAACCCGCACCAAGCATCAAACCGCTTGGCAGTTTGGTATTTTGCGAAGATTGACCGCCCGGTTGATTAATATTTTGATAAAACAGATCTTCAAATACCGCACGACCCTTTTTAAAACCAATAGTCGAGGCGTTCGCTAGGTTGTTTGAGATAGTGGCAATATTGGTTTGTTGGGCATCAAGCCCGGTTTTACTTACCCATAATGCAGGTTGCATAGTAATCTCCTTTAACGCTTATCAGCTCATACGAAGTAATGAGTCGGACGATTTGTCCATCTCTTCTGCGGTGCTCATCATTTTGACTTGCATTTCAAACTGACGTTGTAGCTCAATCAAGCTAGTCATCTCACCCACCGCATTGACATTACTGCCTTCCAGCGCACCTTTTAATAGCTTTACGCTAGCATCTGCTTCGAATGCTGCATTAGGATCTTTAGCACGAAATAAACCATTCGTATCTTTGTATAGGGATTGATTATTGGGTCGAACCAGTTTAATTCGGCCTACCACTTCCATCGCATCGGCTGGAGCGCCTTGCGGACGAACGGAAATAGTACCGTCATTACCGATTTCTACTTTACTCAATGGAATAGGTAGAGTGATTGGCGCGCCCGTTCCATCTAGCACTAGATGGCCGCTACCATTTATGAGCATGCCATTTTGGTCAATGCTTAGGTTGCCACTGCGGGTTAACCCCTCTTTGCCGGTTTTATCCATCATGGAAATCCAACCGTCACCTTGAATGGTGATATCGAGATCGCGCCCTGTGGTAATGACACTGCCTTGCGCAAAATTATGTCCCGGACGTTCTGTCATGCTAAACACGCGGCTCGGTAACCCTTCGCCATAAGCTTGCATTGAGCGAGCTTGCGCCAAATCAGCACGGAACCCCGTGGTACTGACGTTTGCTAAATTGTTCGCTCTTAATTGCATGGCTTGCATGTTTTGCTTTGCGCCACTCATGGCGAGAAACAGTGCGCGATCCATAATCTGCTCCAATAATCATCGTTCGATCATTAAAAGCAATTGACGTGCCAACTTATATTTAAACCAAAAATCAATAGGTTAAATGCAATTGTACAAAAAATAAGGAGGATATAACGAAGATTGCCGCGAACAGATGGCAACAATACCAAGCTAACATTGCCGCTAACTTGGTATTGCCATTGATGACGTTAAAGGAATTAACGGATCTGCAGTATGTTTTGTTGTAGCTGATTGTGAACTTCAAGCGCACGCGAGTTCGCTTGGAAGTTACGCTGAGCAGAAATAAGATCCACCAGCTCTTGAGTCATATCAATGTTGGATTGTTCAATAACACCATTGCTGATGGTACCAAATGAGCCTTTGTTTGATTCACCCCAAATTTTATCACCGGAGAATTGAGTCGAATCCCACTGCGTACCGCCTTTTTTATCTAAGCCTTGTTCATTGGCTACGCGGACAAGCCCCACACGTCCTAGAATGGTATTTTGACCATTTGAGTAAGTGGCTAGCACACTGCCATTTTCATCGAAATCGATCTTCGTCAAAAAGCCCGTGGTTGCGCCATCTTGTACAAATTTAGTCAACTCAAATGGAGCGGCAAATTGCGTAGCCGAATCGAGACTGAACGACAATGTTTGGTTGGCATCAGCACCGTTGAGTTCAACTGGGTTTGCCCCCAAACCTAAAGGCTCGGTTACAATTTGCTGACCATTATTCATGCTGGCTAGCGTACCATCATTATTAAACTTCATGGTATGCCCAATATGACCCGTCGGCGTAGTAGCATCACCACCAACTACATTGATTGGTTTTTCACCAGTTTTATCCGTCACGGTGTAATAGGTTTGCCATGTGTTAGCTTGCGTCTGATCTTTGAGGTAATAGGATGTCAACTTATAAGGCTGACCCATCGAATCGTAGATCGTAGATGAGGTGGTACGGTTGTACGTCTCAGGATCAGTAATATCAAATAAGGTTGGGTCTTTTAACTTACCATTAGCTGGCAAGTTCGCGCCAAGTTCAACATTGGCTGTCTGTTTAGGTTTACCAAACTGAGCAGGAATATTGATAGGTTTTGGCTCATACGAAAGAACATCACCAGTATCAGGGTTAACATCATAGCCAAGCAAAAACTCGTCATTTGACGTTACCATGTAATCATTTTTATCGAGGTGGAAAGCACCATTTCTGGTCAACTCATTTTGTTGAGGCGTCAGCTTATCTTTCGCAACCGCAAAGAACCCCGTTCCCGCAACGCGCAAGTCCATCGGGTTATTAGTATAAATACTGGAACCTTCGTGGAATTGTTGTGCCACTTTGTTCGCCTGAACACCTTGACCAGGAGTGGTTTTGGAGTTGGTAAACAATGAGGTTGAGTAAACATCACCAAACTCAGCACGCGACTCTTTAAAACCAAAGGTATTCGCGTTAGCAATGTTGTTACTGGTGGTGTTCAGATCTAACTGAGCTGCGGATAAACCGCTTAATGATATATACGACATTCCAAAATCTCCTATCTAGCTAGCATATCTACTCTATAAAGAGTTACGCTTTGCCAACTTCTAGTACTTCAGCAAGTTTAACTGGCGATGTAAATCCAGCCAGATTGAGCAGTACGTTACCATCACCTTTACCCAGCAGAACGCTATTGACGTTTGCGTAAGTCGATACCGCAAACTCTTTGCTTTCTCCATCGAGCAAACCCGAAGCTTTCACTTGGTATTTGCCGCCCGGCAATGGATTACCGTTTTGATCGTTACCGTCCCATTCAACGCGATTATCACCGGCTGATTTAGCCCCGACATCAAAGGTACGAACCAATTGTCCAGCTTCATTCTCTATTCGGACAAACAAGTTCTCTAAACTTTGAGGAAGTTTGACCATCGCAGCCATCCCAGCACCCTCTTTTTTGATCCCTGCCGCTCCCGGTACTAACACATCACGGCCAACCAGTGATGAAGCCTGTAGAGCTTGGTTGGATGTCATCGACGAGTTGAGACTCTCAAACTGAGTGTTCATTTTGCCGATACCATCAACTGTGGCAAATGACGCCATTTGGGCGATCATCTGGTCATTACTGACCGGTTTAAAAGGATCTTGCTGAGCCAGTTGTTTGGTGAGTAACGATAGGAAGTCTTCTTGTTTAAGATCTTGCTTCCCCGTTGTCTCTTCTGTTTTCTTTTGGTCTTGAAGACTTTTCAGCTGGTCAATATAAGACAAGCCGCTTTGACCAATATTATTTATTCCGGCCATACGCTACCTCCTTATCCTATTGACCCATCTGCAGCGTGCGCAGCAGCATTTGTTTACTTGCATCAGCCACCTGCACGTTCGTTTGATAAGAACGAGAAGCCGAAATCATGTTAGCCATCTCTTCCATCACATTGACATTAGGCTTGTAAATATAGCCTTCATCGTTAGCAAGTGGGTGATCTGGGTTATATTCTGCGTTAAGCGGTTTATCGCTTTCAACAATACCTAATACTTTTACAGGTACATTATGATCACGGTTATAACGCGCTTTACTTAACTCTGCACCAAACACCGCGTGACGCGCTTTGTAAGTATCTTTCGCCGAACTACTCACACTATCCGCATTGGCTAAGTTACTTGAGGTCGTATTTAGACGAACAGATTCAGCACTCATTGCAGAACCAGTCACATTGAACACATTAAATAAGCTCATCTACTTATTCCCCTTTGATTGCTTTCGTTAAGTTCTTGAATTTACTTCCTAAGAAGTCCAGTGAGGCTTGGTGTCTGATCTGGTTTTGCATAAACAAGTTACGCTCTAAATCTACGTCCACCGTGTTGCCATCACCCGTATCAGGTTGAGTCGGAATTCGATAGAGACTCTCGCCAGTTACTTTCGTGGAGGCAGATATATGCCGACCATCCGTACGGCTAAGACCAATGCTTGCCCCTGAACTTGCCGCCTGCAATGCTTTTTGAAAGTCCATTCCTTTTGCTTTAAAGCCCGGTGTGTTCGCCTGTGCAATATTGGTGGAAATCACCTCAGCATTGCGCTCACGTACACCAACCGTGTGTTGGTGAATACCTAATGCGTTATCAAAAGAAATAGCCATGTTTGCCTCTACACTAAAAACTGACTGTTACTACTCATATTAAAAGCAATTAACGTACCAACTTAAAAAAACGAACCGTGTTTAAAACAATTTTATCTAAATAAGAATCCGTCGAAATGTAAGCAAAATATACGCCGCTTTATCCACTTGTCGCCCACAACTTCAGTAAATCTCACCAATCAAAACGAAATTAGGGGAAAGAAAAAGCCCAGCAAAAGCTGGGCAAGTAACTAAACGTAAGCAAGTAACTCAACGTAAGAATGTGGCTATTTGAGTTTATAAATGATGCCAGGGTTACAACGAACCATTTCAAACTTATCGGTCAATCCTGTCAGTGACTCCGATGCGCCGAGCAATAAGTAGCCACCGGGGTTTAAGCTACTAGCCATTTGATTTAATACTTTCGACTTCATATCAGGTGAGAAATAAATCAAAACGTTACGACAGAAAATAATATCGAATTTACCCAATAAGGCATAGCTCTCCATTAAGTTCTGAGGACGGAAGTTAACTAAACGCTTAACGTTATCTTTGATTTTCATTCGGCCATCACCAGCATCCTCAAAAAAGATTTTGCGACGCTCCGGTGATAACCCTCTGCCAAGTGCTAAATTGTCATAAATCCCCGCTTTACACATATCCAGCATGCTGGCAGAAATATCCGTCGCGGTGATGGCTACGCTCGGCAACATACCCGGCTTGCGCTGTTGAGTTTCCAGCACCGTCATCGCCATTGAGTAAGGCTCTTGACCTGAAGAGCTTGCCGCTGACCAAATTTTTATAGGGCGTTTATTTGCAGCGACCTCGGGTAATAGACGTTCCGCTAAAACGGTGAATGGGTAAGCATCACGGAACCACAGTGTTTCGTTGGTGGTCATGGCATCGACCGCTGCAACTCGTAGCTCACGGTTTCGCCCCGTAACCACATCACGTAACAAGTCAGAAAGAGAGGTTAACTTGAATTTAGCAACCAGTGGACTTAAGCGACTTCTCACTAAGTACTGTTTGCTATCTCCAAGTACAATCCCGCACTGAGATTCCAAAAAACGGCTGAAATCGCGATATTCTTGATCGCTTATAGTTATAGCAGTCATTAATTTCTCTTTAGTTAACTAGTGCAGCTTTCACCGCATTCCCAAGCTCATCAGGGTTGAATTTAGCAATGAATGAGTTTGCACCCACTCGCTCAACCATGGCTTGGTTAAAAACGCCGCTCAGTGAAGAGTGAAGAATAACGTATAGATCTTTCAAATCTGAATTTCTACGTATCTCTGCTGTTAATGTATAGCCGTCCATTTCAGGCATTTCAATATCAGAGATCACTAAAGATATTTGATTGTAAATTGGCCCTTCTGCTGCCATCTCGATCAATTTTTCATACGCCTCTTTACCATCTTTAACCGCAACGACTTCAAAACCTATCGATTCTACTGCTCTTTGAACCTGTTTACGCGCAACGGTTGAGTCATCGGCAATTAAAATTCGACGGATGATCTCTTTTTCTGTTTCTACTTGGGCGATCGATTCACCAATCGATGAATCCATTGTCTCATTAACCGGAGAAATCTCTGCCAAAATTTTCTCTACATCGAGAATTTCTACCAATTCGTTATCAATATTGGTGACTGCGGTTAAGTAGTTATCTTTGCCTGAGCCATCTGGTGGAGGGAGAATGGCTTCCCAGTGCATGTTTACAATTCGATCCACCGAGCTGACCAAGAAAGCTTGGATAGATCGGTTGAATTCAGCAATGACCACAAAACACTTATCAAGGTCCGCGGTGGGACGTCCGCCCACGGCCAAACTCAAATCAATGACAGAAACGGTTTGACCACGAATATGAGCAACACCTTTGACTAGGCGATGTAAATTGGGCATCAAAGTTAACTTAGGGCACTGGAGCACCTCTTTAACTTTAAATACGTTGATACCATAACGTTGCCGTCCCATTAGACGAAACGTTAAGAGTTCTAATCGGTTTTGACCAACGAGTTGCGTACGCTGATTCACAGAATCAAGAATACCCGTCATAAGCTCATCTCCATCTCAAACTTTTATGCAAAAAAGTGGTAGTCTACTACAGGCTATGAAGAAACCAGAGAAACAGAATGATGCATACAAAAATATGTTTACATCTACTTTCCATAACTAAGTGTAGAGCTTTCTATAGAAATTTTTATCTCTCTATCGGCTTTTTATTGTTTTTCTTTAATTTTTCTCTTCATTCTGCCACTTTGCCGCAAGTTGAAGCCATTCAACAAGCTGCGGAACAACATGTTTTAGAAACTATTGAGTGGCCTCCCAGCGGGGAGTTAAACGTAAAAGCGGCAAATGTTGATGACCGAATTTATGCCACCGACTGCCCCACACCGTTATCGACCTCTTCCTCATCCAGTAATGGTTCTGCAAGTAATATCACAGTTCTGGTTGAATGCATTGAAGATAACTGGAAAATTTATGTTCCTGTAAGACTGACCATTTCACTGCCACTTGTCACCGTTGCCGTACCCATTTCTCGTGGGCAGCAAATTACGCAGCAAGATGTCTTGATTACAATGGTAGACTTACACCGCTTTAGACGACAAGGTTTTTCCGATATAAATCGTATCGTCGGAGCTAAAGTGAAAAAAAACATGCGTATTGGCGATGTCGTTGAGCAAGATGATATATGCGTCGTATGTCGTAATGAAAACGTTATGATTCAAGCAGTCAAGCAGGGAATGATCATCACAACCAAAGGAACCGCTTTAAGTGATGGTATTTTTGGTGAGCAGATAAAAGTGAAAAATGATAAATCAAACCGTATAATAGATGCACAAGTAACCGGTATTGGCGAAGTCACGGTTCAATTTTAACGCTTTCATTACACTTCTAAATGTGTTTACGTTGTTAAGAAAGTGAAACAGAAAAAAAAGCTAAAGTAATCACAAGCACCGTCGATATTGACTGTACAGGTTTCCATTATTATTAATAAGGCTCACATATGGCAGGTATTGATAACATACGTTCGGGGCAAACATTAACGACGACAAATCGTAGTAATGCTCGTACTGAATCGAATGCATCTCCATCGACATCCGGCTCGGTCACTCGTTCACCTCAAAATCAAGATGCGGTATCACTTAGTACCCAAGGTAAGGCCATTGGTGAAATGCACAACCAAATGGTATCTCAGCCAAGTTTTGATAGTGCCAAAGTCGCTGCAATTAAAGATGCGATAGCCAATGGCTCATATAGAGTCGACCCAGAAAAGTTGGCTGATAATATGATTAAATTTGAAAAAGAGTTGGGTGGTTTTAACTAGCCCTACTTTTGACTAATTAAGGCAACATACAATGGCTGTATTAAAAGACTTAGTCGATTTCCAATTGAAAAATGCACTAGAACTCTCTTCGCTACTTGAACAAGAAAAGTTAGCAATTACGAGCCGTTCATCAAGTGAAATCGAAGCTATTGCCAAACAAAAGATGACCTTAGTTGGACAACTCCAACAAACTGACCTCCGAATTGCGAAACATCCTCATGTCGTGAGCCTGACTGAAGATGTACTCCTGTCGCAAATCGTTGATCAAATTCGTTCCATTGTTCACGATTGCCAGCAAGCAAACCTTGTTAATGGTGAGGCGCTACAACGTGCACAACTCAGTTTTAATAAACTCAATAATTTGATGCAGCAAAGCCACGGAAAAATTGGCATGACGTATAACGCTGGTGGGCAAACCCACACTGTGTCCACTTTAGGGACCAATATTAAAGCGTAATCAACATGCAGCTGAGCTACTAAACTTTTAAGCTGAAACGAATTAAACAGAAAAGCGGCAAACTTTGCCGCTTTCTCGATCTGGAGAGAAGGAAGATTTAGAAGAGTGTTTGTTGACGTTTTTCTGGTACTTGCTGAACTTCGCCGTAGTCACGCAGTTTATCCATCTTACGGATATCGAGACGTAACTCAGTGACATAACTGTCACCCACCTTATAACTGCGGACCACTTCTGCTCCGCGGATAACACCATCAACCGCTCCCGACGTCAGCTCTGTGCCCAATCGCTGATCTTGTAATTCAGCACGACCACTCACTCGCATTCCATAGACTTGCTCTGCCAGTTCGCGATAAGCATCGATTTTAGAGGCACGCATTGCACGGACTTGCTTTTCATCCACACTACGCCCAGTTTGCTCACTGATATTGGCATAACCTACCGCCGTCAACCATTCATCAGCGCGCATGGTTTGCAATGGCTGGCAACCCACCATCATGATAGTCACTAGAAGTAATAGCCATTTTTTCATTGGTTTCTCCTATGGACGCAAGATAACAGTATACGGCTGCTTAATCGTAGGGTCAGAGCGAATTAACACACCATCTTGTGTACGGATACTGTTGAGCGTATCAAGATCACGACCAATACGATCGGCAGGCAAGAAGCCTTGTGCGGTAGCAACCACAACACGAGACTGCATTCCCACAACACGAGCATTGACTAATACACCGCCTTCTTGACGAAGCATTGTCCCTGTCAGTATGTATTGGATTTCTTGCTCTTGAGCGAGGTCTTTCCAGTCACGACTGAAAGCAAAATCACCTTGCTGCGTTACCTGAATCGAGCCTGTGGTTTTGAAATCAACCACTTTAAATCCTCGACGCTGAAACTGATGGATAAATCCTTCAGAAACCGAGTTACCCAACCAGTTAGTCGCGTCCATACTTTGCAGGTCCACAAACGATGTTACAGCAATAGGAGTGCGAGCAGAAACACTAGTATTGGACACCATCAAATCTTCTGTCATGCTTTCAACAAAGAAGTCCAACGTGTGACGTGGGCTCTCCATTAGCATAAACTGTGAACCATTGTATGGCTCTTTACCGTTATAAATCGGGGCGTAGGCACAAGCAGTTAACAAAACTGCTGGCACTATTGAAAGCCATTTTTTCATTCTCTTATCTCCAGATATACTGAGGCAATCTTGATTCCAAACTTCAGATTAAAAAACTTGGAACACTCTTTGCTTTTCAAAACTTGTTACACTTTCAAAACGCACTGCCTACATCAGCTAAGATTTTAAAAGCAAAATTTATACCCAACTGGTAAATAACAATGAAAAAAATTATTTCTGTTTTATTTTCAATATGTTGCACCATTACCTTTTCTCAGGCCGTTAATGCTGCTTGGTATGAAGTGACCGGATCGTCAGCCATTGTTTCCTCAGAGGAAGTCGCTCGCCTCAATGCATTGGAAGATGCCATCTATAAGGCGGTAAACTTTGCCGGGGCAGACATCGGTAGTATCAGTAACTTGCGACCACTGCTGGAATCAGACCGTAAAGAGTACCAGTTTACTAACCATGAAGTACGCTATGTGTTAGTCGAAGAGAATAAAACACGTCGGGGAGTGATGTATGTTAAAGCTCGAATTGATATTTATCCTTCGGCAACAGGTTGCCACGTTAGCCAATATAAGAAAACGTTTTTAGTGGGTAACATTGATCTTGCATCGCCACAACAGGCGGTTATGGGGCAAATTTACAGTGTGGGAGATGATTTTGCACAGGTACTCAACCGTCAACTCGATCAAGAATCTCGCAGTTTTGTGTCGGTTGGCACCACAGATTATGCAATTGAAAAACAGCACCCAGAACGCTTAACCATGATTGCAGAGGACACGGGGGCACAGTACATTTTGGGGGGAACCATCATCGATTTAACTGCCACGATAGAGCAAAAATTACTCGCCGATGATGTGATTAACCGTCAATTTGCTATGCAAATCCAAGTGTTTGATGGCAAAACAGGCCAAGAAGTCATGACTAGGCATTATAGAGAAGTCGCTAAATGGCCCTTCGCCAAAACCAGTCAGATAGATACGCGCAGTGCACGTTTTTGGTCTTCAACCTTTGGCAGCATGATGCTGCGTGTCAGCCGAAATATCATGCTCGATCTTGAATCGGAGCTTTCATGTAAAATAACTCTCCCCGAGGTTGTGGCTAAATATGGTAATACCATCACGATAGATTTAGGACGTGTGCATGGCGTTAAAACCGGTGACCAATTGCAGTTGTGGCATACAGGTTCATTCATTGATCAGAAAGGGCTACCACGAAATAAAGTGACTCAAAGTGATATTACCCTTACGGTTACTCGCGTCTATGAAAACGAAGCAGAGCTGAGTGTTGATCAAGAAAATCTCGCCTCTAGCATACAAATTGGCGATGTTATGCACAAACAGCTTTAATTTTCGTTTTAACTAGTTAACTTCACAAAATTATTGAGTAAACTAGCCCTCCTTGCTCCCGTAGCTCAGTAGGATAG
>NZ_CAWNHY010000279.1:0-17113 GCF_963874335.1 Vibrio sp. V10_P2A27P122
GTGTATAAGAGACAGACCCTAACCCTCCCCTCAAAGGGGAGGGAATTTAAAAACGATCACTGTAATCAGCACCTTTCCGCACCGAAACGAACGCTTTTAGTCCCTCACCCTTTTAGGGGGAGGTTAGGAGGGGGTGTACAGAATTTAAAAGCGATCACTGAAATCAGCACATTTCAGCACCCAAAACGAACATGCTTTTAGTCTCTCCCCTTTAAGGTAGACGAGAGCGCTTTTAGTCCCTCCCCTTCTAGAGGAAAGTTAGGTAGATGTACGGAATTTAAAAGCGATCACTGAAATCAGCACATTTCAGCACCCACAACGAACATGCTTTTAGTCTCACCCCTTCAAGGGAGACGAGAGTGCTTTTAGTCCCTCCCCCTTCTAGGGGGAGGTTAGGAGGCGGTGTACTACAAACTCACACCAATATTGCTCACGCCTTCGTCGCGTAGCTCTTGGCGTAGGTCTTTAATCAAATCAATATCTCGCTCTACGGCTTCACGCAGAGGGCGGAAAATAGCCCACTGCACATCCCATTCGGCGCAAACCGCTTCATTTTGTTTTTGATTGTCGTTGGTGATCTCTTCGCCCGTTTGCGCTTCTTCTAACTGCGCCACTGTAAGCACCGACACCTGACTGATTTTTTGCATGTTTTCATACAGATAATCGCGATCAAGCAGGCCATGAAGTAGGTGAGACAAAGCCACACACGCATCAATTGCTGGGTACACAGCGTAAACATCAAAATCTTCTGAGCTTGGAATGATCTCTTCCAACTTCTCCAATTGGTTCTCGAAATTGATTTTGGCACTTTTTACCGTGAGCAATTCCCAAACACTGTCGAGAATATCTCGATATACTCGCGTGTGAGCAAATTCAGTATTGTCGCAAAACATGGCATAGTTCGGGTACATACGTTCACACAAACACGCCATAAAAGTAATTTGTTGCCAAGGTTCAAATTTCTCAAGACGAACCTGCAGAGGGTTTTGTAGCATAATCACTCAATCGCAGCAGAAAAAGACAGCGGAAGTGTACTTGATAACCAACAGGGAAAAAAGCAAAGCCGATGAACAATTTCACTCATAAACTCTATATTCTGACCGAACACAACGATATTTATCGACAAGCGATTGAACAGGCGCAGTTGAGCGGCTTAGCCATCACTGACGATCGCAGCGAAGCAACCATTTTGCTGGCCGCACCACCACTGGCGGCAAAGTATTTGGACGATTTTCCGCAACTGGAATGGTTGCACTCGGAATATGCAGGCGTCGACACCTTAATGTCGCCACAACTTCGTCAAGATTATGAGCTCACCAACGTTAAAGGCATCTTCGGCCAGCAAATTGCTGAATACGTTCTGGGCAACCTGATTGCACACTTTCGCCACTTTGCTTGCTACGCGCAGCAACAAGCGGCTAAACAGTGGCAAACCCACCCTTATCAATCGATCAATGATAAAACCATGGTAATCCTCGGCACAGGCTCGATTGGCAGCCATTTAGCGAAAGTAGCCAAAGCCTTTGGTTTGCACGTGATTGGCGTCAACCGCACTGGCATCCCAGCCAAAAACGGGGGTTTTGATAAAACCTATCACATTAACGAGCTTGCTACTGCCCTCGCCCATGCGGAGATTGTGGTCAGTACGTTACCCAACACGCCGCACACCAAAGGCTTGCTCAGTCAAAATACGTTGAGCCATTGCCACAATGCATTGCTGTTTAATGTCGGGCGCGGTAAAAACCTTGTTGAGAGTGATTTAATTGCACTGATTGAAGAGGGGCACATTCAACACGCCTACCTCGATGTATTTGAAAAAGAGCCATTAAGCGAAGATCACCCGTTCTGGACGCACCCTGCCATTAGCCTTACCCCGCACATCGCAGCAGTGAGTTTTCCTGAGCAAGTGGTGGAGATTTTCACCCGTAATTACGGCTTGTGGCGCGACGGGTTCCAACTTGAAAACAGAATTGATTTTGAAAAAGGCTATTAGGTCAAATAGCGGTTAATAATCGGCACTAAGCCTAGGGAAACCTTAACTCAATGTTACTATAGACACGCAAACCACTTGCCATTGCTGTCGAGAATACACTGCCGCATCGAACACGGGTTAATGCGGTAAAACAGGAACGGTATCGCCTAATGACACAAGGAGCAAATCATGCCTTCAGCCATCACTTCGTGGCTACAATCACTGAACATTAATTTAGAACAACTGCTGCCGATTGCTGAAGCACTTGGGCTTATTGCGCTTATTTCTATCGTTATCCATTTAGTGTTGCACCGAGGGGTGAGCCTATGGCTACAGCGGCGCACAACCAACGCACAAGTTTTACAAAACATTCTGTTTAGCAAAAAGCTTTTCAGCCGCTTTGCCTTGTTAATTCAAGGGATTGTCATTTCAATTCAAACTCAGTTATGGCTTAGCCACGCCAGTGCGACTTACGAACTGCTGCATACATTGACCTTACTGTGGATTATTCTCTTTGGCTTATTAAGCAGTTACGCCCTGCTCAATGTTGTGGAAACGCTACTTTATCGCAGCGCAACCAGCCGTAACATTCCGCTCAAAGGCATTATTCAAAGCATCAAAATCATCGCATTTGTTATCGCCGCACTGTTTGCGACGTCGATTTTAATTGGCAAATCACCAGTGCTACTGCTGAGCGGTTTAGGTGCGATGACGGCGGTCATCATGCTGGTATTTAAAGACCCGATTTTAGGATTAGTGGCGGGGATTCAGCTTTCAGCGAACCAAATGCTAAGCGTCGGTGACTGGCTAGAAATGCCCAAATATGGCGCAGACGGTAACGTCATCGACATTAGCCTGACCACAGTCAAAGTGCAAAACTGGGATAAAACCATCACCACTATTCCGACTTATGCCTTGATCTCTGATTCGTTTAAAAACTGGAAAGGGATGCAAGAATCAGGCGGCCGACGCATTAAACGCAGCGTATTAATTGATGCCAATAGCATTCACTTTCTGACACCAGAAGAGCAAAGCTACCTACGCAAAGCACAACTTTTAGAGCCCTACTTGGCCGAGAAAGAACAAGAGCTCAACGCCTATAATCAGATGAGCCAACTCGATTTAGCCTGCCGCATCAATGGCCGCCGCTTAACCAACATTGGCAGTTTTCGTGCCTATCTAGAACGTTACTTGCGTAACCATCCCCAAATTCACCAAGGCATGACATTAATGGTGCGCCAACTGGCCCCCACGCACGATGGCGTCGCGCTGGAGATCTATTGTTTCACCAATACGGTCGTGTGGGTCGAGTATGAAGGTATTCAATCGGATATTTTTGACCACATTTACGCCGTGCTTCCTGACTTCGGCCTACGCGTTTCGCAAGCGCCAACTGGGAGTGACTTTCAAGCTCTCGCAAGGTAAACATGACATTGCCTGAATTTCCTCCCCCTAATGGGGGAGGTTTAATCGTAAAGTGATCGAGAAGGGTTACAGTTTAAAGCGGTTAATTTCGTGTTGAAGCTCTTTAGATAAGCTAGAAAGCAATTCAGCTTGTTGGGAAGCTTCTTGCGCTTCTTTTGCCAGTTCATCAGACACATCACGTATACCTTGGGTATTACGCGTAATTTCCTCTGTGACTGACGCCTGTTCTTCTGCGGCGGTTGCAATTTGGGTTGCCATATCGCTGATCGTGCCGACCGCTTCACCAATTTTCACTAAGCTTTGCGCGGCCACGTTAGCATCTTCCACGCTACTTTCGGAAAGCTTGCTACTCTCAGTCATGATGTTCACGGCCTGAGTCGTGGTTTTCTGCAAGGTTTCAATCGTCTGTTGAATCTCTTGCGTCGAACTGTGCGTTCGTTGGCTGAGTACCCGAACTTCATCCGCTACCACCGCGAATCCACGCCCTTGCTCACCCGCCCTTGCCGCTTCAATCGCCGCATTCAGTGCCAGTAAGTTGGTTTGCTCAGCAATACCCTGAATCGCCGACAAGATCGTATTGATGTTTTGTGCGTGCTGATTCAAGTTCTCAATGACTTCTTTGGCTACCGTCATCTCTTTCGACAACTCACTGATCGACTGTTGAGTATTTTTCACCTGCTCAACGCCGTGGTTAGAAATTTTCACCGTATCCAAAGACGTGGCCGCTGTATTATCTGCATTGCCTGCAATCTCTTGCGTGGCGGCTGCCATTTCGTTAATCGCAGTGGCCACCATGTTGATTTCATCTTGTTGCACCATAATGCGTCGGGTACGCTCATGGGCTTGCGCTGCGGTGTTTTCTGCTTGCAGTGTTAACCCTTGCGACACTTCATGGAAACGCTTGATCATGCCGTGCATATTACCGACGAACTGATTAAAGTTATTCGCCAGTGCGCCTACTTCATCTTGATAACGTGGTTCAATGCGCTGCGTAAGGTCAGCATCACCGTCTGCAATTTCCGCCAATGCTTGGGAGACTCGGCCCAAGTCACGCAGTAAGAAGCCAACCAATGCCGAAAACACAATCACGACCAAAATTGTAATGGCGACTGATATCGAGGTTAATTGCATAAAGAGAGCGCCAATATTGGTGTACTCCACCTCTTTATCGAGCTCAATGCCGAGCACCCAGTCAGTCTCAGGAACGGCAGTAAAGAATAATAATTTTTCGACATCACCAACCATCACGGTTTGTATTTTGTTCTCTGCCATTGAGCGGTCGATGACTTGCTGCGTTAGGTTAGGGCTATAAGAAGCCAGCGGTTTGAGAATCAAATCTTTATTACGGTGTGCAACAATTAACCCTGTATCACGGTTGATCAACATAGCGTTTGATTTTGCCCCTGCATCAATCGCAATGACATCCTTCACCAATTGATCAATTAACACATCAGCACCAATAACGCCCCAAAACTGTCCGTCTTTCTTAATCGGTTCAGCGAGCGTTACCATCAAAGCGCCCGTTATCGCATCAGCATAAGCGGCCGTCAGTATCGTGCCGGAGCTATTTTTCGCTTCTTGATACCATCCTCTTGTCCGAGGATCATAGCTTGCATTGTCTGCGCCTCGAGACGGAATAGAACGGTGCATGGTGCCTTGCTCAGTGCCGAAATAGAGTAAATCAAATTGTGCGCCTTGCTGAGCTTGCTGTAAAAAAGGCAGTGAATCTTCCTTCATTGTGTGAGGGATCACTGCGCTAATAACTTTGCTACGAACATCCAACCATTGGCTAATCGAACTCGTTGCCGATTTCGAGATACCATACACCCTTTCCTTGATGCCACTCTCCGTTTCATCTTTCAATAAATTTGCCGACAGTAACGTCAACACCACCGCCATCACAATAACAACAAGCAAACTTGTCATTATCAACTTACCTTTTAACGATAGATTCACAACTCACCCCCATTGGTGAAATAGATTAGGTTTTGTTTGTAAGAATCGCCCACTACACATGTACACTTTGCACTCACACCGCGTCGTAATTAACCGACAAAAAGTCCAAGCCACAATCTAAGCCACAAAGCGTTATCGTTTAGTTGCTAATGGATACAAATCTTTTACACCTATTAAAAGTAAGTTACTGCTATTAACAATGCAATTAACACGGCAAAACATTGCGCTCAATCTATCACCTCATAACCTAAACTGCGCAACGTAACCGCAAAAGCTTGCTTTGTGGTGGGCTCTCCATGAATCAAATGAATTTGCTTAGGCTTAGTCGCAATGCCCTCAATAAAGCGCAACAAATCGGCTTGGTCGGCATGGGCAGAATAACCCGACATACTGTGAACCTGTGCATCCACAAGCACGTCATCGCCATCGATCATCACCGAGTGATCTCCTTGCGCAATTGCTCGACCCAGAGTGCCTTGAGCTTGGAAGCCCGCAAAGATCACATCGGTTCTTTTATCAGGCAACAGCGCTTTTAAATAGGCCATCACTCGGCCACCTTCACACATGCCAGACGCGGCCACCACAATCGCCGCTTCCCCTGTTGAGGCTAAACGGTTGACCAATGCTTGATGGCTTCGATGATCTTGAACGGTAATACACTGTTCAAACGCAAGCGGATGTCTTTGTGCATCCAAACGCTTTTTCGCCTCTTTTCCCCACAATTTTTTAAACTTTCGGTAAGATTTCGTCACCTGTTGCGCCATGGGTGAATCTAAAATAATCGGAATATTGCCATCGATTTCACCGCTGAAGATCAATTGTTCAATATCAAACAGCAGCTCTTGTGTTCGGCCCACACTGAATGCTGGAATTAAAATGGTGCCACCGTCTTGTAAAGAACGGTTGATGATGTCCTTTAAGCGCTGCGCCCGCAGCTGCACATTGTCGTGGGTTTTGTTCGCGTAGGTTGATTCAATCAGCAGATAATCAGCGCGAGGCGGAGAGACTGGGTCTGGCAATAACGGTGTGTTGCTGGGACCTAAATCCCCTGAAAACAAGACAATTTCATTATTTGGCAGTTTCACTTCAATAAACGCTGAGCCTAAAATATGGCCCGCAGGCGTAAAGCGAAAATAAGTATTGTCTAAATCACGAGAAATACGCTGCCACACGCCATAATTCACCGGCTTTATTTGTTTATTCAGCCTTTCTAATATTCTTGTACGCTGTGCTTGCCCTAAGCCAAGTTGAAGCTTTAACCCATCTTCTAACATTAATGGGAGTAATTCTGCGGTAGCGGGTGTGCAATAAATAGGCTGATGAAAACCAGCCGCTAATAACCAAGGTATACGGCCGATGTGATCAATATGCGAGTGAGTTAACAACAACGCCTGCAGATGAGTTAATGGAAAATCAATCGCCATTGGTCGGCTATCACGCCCTTGAAATAAGCCGCAATCAACCAAAATCCCTTTCTTCCCAAGCCTCAGCTCATGACAAGAGCCCGTGACGGTCTCTTTTCCACCGTGGTGGATGATCTGCATATTCAATCCTTTCATTTTTTATGGCGTCATTGAATCGATAGTGCGCGCTATTTATTCATCACAACATATGGCCTGTTAAAAAATTCGTCGCAGCTGACAAAGTTTCATTCTAACCGATGTATAGGCCACTAATATTTTTGCCCTAAAACACAAAAGGGTTCATCACAATATGATAAACCCTTTTTTGATACCGTAATCTAATTTAATTAGTACGTCACTAAGCTCTCTTCTGGAATTTCTCCTGAATTGTTCCTCTTCCACACCAAATCACAAATACCATCACTAGGGGTAAAACCTGTCGGTGCTTCAAGCAGCAGCTCACGGATCCGCTCGTGGTCAAAGTTATGGCAAGCGATGTCAAGTTCTTCCAAAAGATGCATGTATTGAGGTAACGGTAAGTTTACTTCTGTCGCAGTCATAATTCGCTCATGCGCCGTATTCTCAACATTGTCACCAATCAAAAGCTCTTCATACAGCTTCTCTCCAGGGCGTAGCCCGGTATAACTTATCTCAATGTCACCGTATGGGTTAGATTCGTCTTTCACTTCCAACCCAGAAAGCTGAATAAGATTTTTGGCAAGATCTGAAATACGCACAGATTCCCCCATGTCGAGAACGAAAACATCACCACCTTTGCCCATCGCTCCTGCTTGAATCACTAACTGTGCGGCTTCTGGAATGGTCATAAAATAACGCGTTATTTCAGGATCAGTAACCGTTAAAGGGCCGCCTGTTGCTATCTGTTTTTTAAACAGTGGCACCACGGAACCAGAAGAACCCAACACATTACCAAAACGCACCATACAAAAACGGGTGCCTTTAGGCTTCTCATTTTCTTGCTCTGCCAAGGCTTGTAAACCTAATTCAGCCATGCGCTTAGTCGTACCCATGACATTGGTCGGCCTAACTGCTTTGTCTGTAGAGATAAGTACAAAAGACTCAACTTGAGCTTCTACTGCAGCTTTTGCGGTGTAGTAAGTACCAAACACATTGTTTCTTACCCCTTCAACGACATTGAACTCAACCAAAGGAACATGCTTATAGGCGGCGGCATGGTAAATGGTTTGAATGCTAAAGCTTTTCATCACCATTGATAAACGATTAATACGCTGAACAGAACCAAGCAGAGGTACGATTTCAATATTTAGTTTTTTGCGGACAATAAGTTGACTGAGCTCTCGATCAATTTGGTATAGCGCAAATTCAGAGAGCTCAAAAAGAATCAACTTTTTCGGCTGGCTGAGGATGATTTGTCGACACAGCTCTGAGCCAATCGAGCCCCCAGCACCGGTAACCATAACAACTTTATCTTTAATGTTTGCTTCCATTAACGAGCGCTGTGGTATAACCGGATCTCGCCCAAGTAAGTCCTCAATCGCAACGTCTTTTAGCTCATCAATACTCGCCTTACCTTCAACAATATCTTTCATATCTGGTACGGTAAGTACTTCCGCTGAAAGGTGAACCAAGGACTCCAATATTTTCTTCCTTCGAGCACGTGAAGCACTTGGCACTGCAAGTAGTATCTGCTTTACATTATGTTTAGCAACTAGCCTATCTGCATGACCAACATTGTGTACACACAACCCCATAATCACGGTGTTTTCAAGGGTTTTATCTTCATCAATAAACCCTATCACTTTATGAGTTTCCGAATTTCTGAGCGCTAGTGCAAGCTGCCTTCCCGCTGAGCCTGCCCCATAAATCAGCACAGGCTTGTTTCCTTGACCATTGAGTTGGGCAACGAGCACACGAATGATAAGTCGCGAGCCTCCACACAAAAGGCAGAGAAAAGTTCCGTAAATAATGGGTAAAGAACGCGGAATAGGCGCACTAAAATAAAATGCAAGAACGGCAACAGAAGCCGCTGAAATCACCGTGCCAATACTGACCACCGCTAACGCATGAAAAGTAAGGTAACGCAATACCGCACGGTAAAGCCCAAGCCGTGTGAAAGAAAGGATGGTGATGATAGCAACACAACCCAGAAGGTAAGGAACCGTTGGTGATTTGATCAAAGCAATTTCACCAATTCTTACCCAATAAGCGGCATAAAAAGAGAAGACGATAAAAAGAAGGTCAATAATGACGCTGATAATGCGCTTATTAACCCGCGATAAGTTCCAGATAAAGTTCAGCCTAGCCATGTAACGCCTTTATAAATTTCATTTAGTCTTCATTATCAGAGAGTGGCCTCAGTTAAAACTCTCCTAATCACATCACAACTTTTATTCATTTCTTGCTCAGTCAAAGTAGGATGAACGAGGAACATTAAACTGGATTCACCAACTAGCAGAGCATTAGGTAGACGCCCTGCAGGGCGCCATGGCGTGTTGTCAAAGGCTTTTTCGAGGTAAATCTCCGAACAGCTGCCTTGATATGCAGGCACACCCGAGGCGTTGATTTCTTCCACGATACGATCGCGGTTCCAACCGTCCTTCAATTGCTCAGGGTTAACAAACAGGTAATGCTTGTACTCTGCGTGCTCAATATAGTCCGCGACTTCCACTCGGCGCACAATGGCCAAATCCGCTACTGCTTGATCAATCAACTTGCCGTTGTGCTGGCGTTTGGCTGTCCACTCTGCCATACGCTGCAGTTGAATACGGCCCAATACACCTTGGATCTCCGTCATACGCCAGTTAGTACCAAAGCTTTCATGTAACCAACGAAAGCCCGGCGGGTGCTGACGGTTGTATACCGCATCATAGCTTTTACCGTGATCCTTGTAAGACCACATGGTTGACCAAAGCGCATGATCGTTGGTCGTCACCATGCCGCCTTCACCACCGGTGGTCATAATTTTATCTTGGCAGAAGGACCAAGCACCAATATGACCAATGGTACCGACACTGCGTCCTTTGTATTTCGCACCATGGGCTTGGGCGCAATCTTCAATCACATAAAAACCGCGCTCAGCGGCGAGTGCCATAATCGCATCCATTTCCGCAGGCATGCCAGCTAAATGAACCACAATTACAGCCTTAGTCTTTTCTGTGACCACATCGGCAATGGTCTCTGCGGTGATGTTTTGGCTGTTAAGATCCACATCAGCAAACACTGGGTTTGCGCCAGCCGTCACAATGGCAGAAGCAGAAGCTAAAAAGGTACGCGAGGTGGTAATCACCTCATGACCTGCGCCAACGCCCAAGGCTTTTAAGGCCACATCGAGCGCGAGCGTTCCGTTACCTAGCGCAATCGCGTATTCACAACCAGCCCAGGCTGCGAACTCTTTTTCAAACTCACGGCATTCGTTGCCTGTCCAGTAATTGACTTTGTTTGATAGCAGCACACGGCTGACTGCATCGGCCTCTTCTTGAGTGAAGCTTGGCCATGGAGAAAATGGGGTATTTAACATCGAAATTCCTGTAAAGAGAATTAGGGACTAGTTTTCTAGGGTTCTAGGGTTTGCTCTTCCTAGAACCTGCTCTTCCCTAGGACCTAGATCCTAGATCTCTAGTTGTTTGTATTTTGGCTGGGATGCCCATCACCACTGTATTGGCTGTAACATTAGCAACGACCGTTGCCCCGGCACCAATAGTGGCACCTGCCCCCACCGACACTAATTGTCGGGTCACAGCACCGATGCCTAACCAAGCGCATTCTCCGAGTTGAGTTCCGCCTGCAATCGCAGAGTTGGGCGAAAGGTGTACACCATCAGCTAAGTGACAATCATGTTCAACGACTGCCCCTGTATTGACAATGCAAGCTTGACCTAGCACTGCGAAGGGGTTAACCACCGCATTCGCCATCACAACACATCCGTCTGCTACTGTGGCATAACCGCTAATGATGGCACTGGGGTGTACCAACGTAGGCATTCTCGCGCCAGCCTCAAGTAACTGCTTGTGTTTATTTAATCGTATTGCATTATTCCCTATCGCAACCGCCACGCAAGCATACTGCTCAACACTAGCGAGCAAGGATGCGGTATCACCAACGACATTCCAATTCTCAATGTTGTGTAACTCTGGATAGCGATCGTCATAAAAATGAATTTCAGAATAACCATTGAGCTCAGCGATTTCTGCAACGACTTTACCGTGACCACTGGCCCCGAGAATCGCACAAGTTCCAAGTGAGTGTTTGCTAACAGGCTTAGCGTTCATGACTCGTGCCTTGCTGCTCTTGCCCTGTGAACGGGGCGATGGTGACATGGCCATCGGCCGAAATGCCTTCTTTAACGAATACCTTTTTAACTGTTAACAGTAAAATTTTGATATCAAGCCAAAAGGAACGATTATCGACATACCAGACATCGAGCTTAAACTTATCTTCCCAGCTGATTGCATTACGCCCATTAATTTGAGCCCAGCCCGTTACGCCAGGCCTGACTTCGTGACGCCTTGCTTGCTCTTTACTATAAAGCGGTAAGTACTGCATCAATAAAGGACGAGGCCCCACTAAACTCATCTCACCTTTCAGTACGTTCCACAACTCCGGAAGCTCATCAAGGCTTGAATTTCTCAACTTGTCTCCAAACAGGGTCATTCGCTCGGAATCAGGAAGTAGATTCCCTCGTGAATCGATCGCATCTTTCATGGTGCGGAACTTAACCATTTCAAACCGCCTGCCATTTAAACCAGGGCGTGTTTGACGAAACAGTACGGGTGAGCCTAAGTTCTTACGTATTTTCCAAGCCACGAGCGCGATAATTGGTGACAGTAAAATAAGCCCAAATAAAGAGGCACAGAAATCAAATAATCTTTTCATCATTTACCTCTGCAGATTTCACTTTTGATTGCGCGGTTCCTACTACCCACTGAACCCATTTATCGGCTAACAACTGGCGATCAAACTGACTTTCAGCAAGTTGTCGAGCGGATGCCCCCATGTTAATAAGCGCCTCTCGATTATCCGCCGCCTGCTCTAAGGCATTTGCAAACGCCTGCGGGTTTTCTGGAGCTACAGCAAAGCCGCACTGAGAATCTTCTATCATCTCTGCCAGCCAGCCTGGGTAGTTATTAATCACAGGGAGACCCGCAGAGATATAATCGAAAAATTTATTCGGAGATGTTCCGTAATAAAATGCAGGAATATTTGCCAACACTTGCATTCCAACATCAGCACTTGCCATTAAACCCGCCAACCTCTGCTTATTTACAGGAGGGTGAAATACAACGTTATTCAGCTGCATCTCTTGAGCTTTGGCCTCAAATTGTGGTTTTAGCTTACCTTGCCCCACCAAAACTAACTTAATATCGTTTCGGCCACGACTTTGTAACTCTGTCGCTGCATCTAAGACAGCATCTAAGCCGTTCGCCATACCATGAGTGCCAGTGAAAACCGCCATCAAATCTTCTTGCGCGACACCTTCTGGTCGCCATGGTTCACTTGGTTGAGTAAAGATGGAGAGATCACAGCCATTGGGTACCATCGCTATTTTGTCTGTAGGCACTCCACGCTTCTTGATTCCCTCGACAATGCCAGGAGAAAGGCCAATACAGCGATTCGCACTGCGATAAGACGCCCATTCTAATAGAGACATCAAACCCAAAATGATAGGGTTTTTAATTACCCCCATTTCTTTTGGTAATTCAGGCCACAAATCCCTTACTTCAAATACAAAAGGTTTTCCACGTAACCAACGTGCAAAAATACCGGGAATACCCGCTGTTAATGGGGTTGTTGTTGCAAACAATACATCGTATTTTTCCGTAAAAGCTAAGCCGATACTTTTAAGTGCAAACTTAACAAAAGTCATGCTTCTTTTAAGAAAACCATCTGAGTTGGAGTACGCCAAATCAAACTCAATGATGCGGATACCATCGACGACGCCCTCGCGTTTGCCACCAATAAACTCTGATTCTAAGCCCGTCTCTCCGCCACCATATGTGCCACATACCATAGTGACACTATGCCCATGATGTATAAGGCGCTTTGCCATCTCGTATGAACGTATTCCTGTGGAACCTTTAGGTGTTGAAAAGTGCTGGTGAAAATAAAGAATATTCATTAGCTGTAATTATACTCTGTCGTTATTTTGCCATCTGACGTTACTTCGATTTCCAAAACAGGAATGGAAGTTTCTTGGTAGTAATAGCGCGATTCTTTTCCTTCGACTAACTCAAGTCGTTTGATGTCGGTATTACTATTTATCGTTATAGAATGAATATGGTTAGTGATTTGATTATCTTCTATAATCCATTCCCCTGGACTCAGGCGCCAACGTAGTATCGCTTTTTTCTGTACACCTTGAATATCATCTACAACTCGCAGGGTACTGCTCGAAAGAGAAATCTCTCTTTTATGGCTGCACCCCAAATAGTCACGGTAACTAGCGCGACAATATTGTCGAACTTCATCCCAATGGACATTTTCAGCCTTAAGCCAAGCACCTAAGAGAAATCTGCTCAAGCGTGGCATTTGTTCATGCTCATCAAACTGAACAGTATTATGACTTTGCGTTCCACCATAGTAATCGATATATGCTTGACCAGCATTGTAACTAAAGGTGCCACCGTCTCTTAACAGGTTTACACCGTCAAGCCAAAAGTCCACATGTAGAGCATCGTTTTGAGCAGGTCGAAAACGAAAGATAGGGTAATTGAATAGTGCAAACGCTCCAGTTTGGCTTCTTAATCCGGCGTATCCACCTTGCGCAAAATGGAATGAGATCGGTTGGTTGAGTACTCGCTGAGGTTTACTTAATCCCAGAAGTTTAAGTGGTTCATCATAGCTACCTGCTTTTTCCCAAGCAGATGACTGCAAGAACAGGACTGAGGCGAGCTGAACCGTTGGGCGAAAATCTCGATAATCAGAGTCACTTAAAGGTAACAACCTTGCGCCATCGTTATGACCTAAATTAGGTGCATCCCCATTTACTTCTTGAGTCAACTGATATAACCATTGAGTCGCCAAACCAATTTTTGTATACAACGACGGACTAAACGACTTGAGATTAAGTTCCCGCCTCCATAGCTCAGCCATTGAGTAAGTATCTAACATAACTCGGTGATAGTTGACTGAATACTGGCTGAATGTTCCATCACAGTCGATTAAATGCTTTGCTCGATCCTCTAACCACTTACGCCCCATTTTTTGCCAGCGCATAGCGCTTTTATCGCCATTGGAAACAAGCCAACTTCCACCGATAAATAGGGCTGCAGCTTCCGAAGTGCCATGGTTATTATCTTGAGCAACAGCATAAGAGATGGTCGGGGCAATGCGTTTTAAGTGGGCTTTAACAAATGCCAACAGTGCAGGTTCAGGACTTTCAACTTGATTCAGTAATTTAGCAGCCATAGCCAAATGCATTACTCTTATTGAGGCTTCTTGACCACACTTCCAGTTCGGCCCCAAATAAGGAGAATTGTGTTTTAGCCAATCTTTCGTAGTTGCATTCAGCTCATCAAGCGCTTGCTCTCTTCCAGAAAGATAATCCTTCGCTAAGCCTAGTACCCAGTCGAATCTAGATGCCTCCCAAATCCCTTTAATATCACCAACATTAGAATCAAAGTCAGACAAACAAAACCAAGGTTTTTCCATGTTGGAGTAGCATTTTCCAGTTAATGCGCTCTCCGCCCATCGCAATCCACTGACTAATCGCTTCGGCTTCCAACCAAAAGGAGAGAATTGGTATCGCTGACCAGATTTACATTGAACTGAAGCAGATAAAGGACGAAACAAAAGCCCCGATATCGAGGCTTGATTGAGACGCTTAACTGGGTTTAATCCGCTTCGGACACCTAGTTGGTAAACTGCCACTCTGGCTAAGTTAAGAATGCCTAGATTCTTTGCAGTTTGTGCTTTTAGTGTGAGACTCATTGTTGTTTACGCAATTGCTCTGCTATTTCGATTGTAACTCTTGCTACCTCAAACAACTCTCGAGCTGGAATCGGCGACTCTTTACCTGATTCAATAGCGCTAAGGAAAGCAGCCGCACAATCTGTTTGGCCTTTATCTTGTTTCCATAAGTTCATTTTGCTAAAGCCAGGCCAACCGAAACCTTTTAGCTTACGGAAGTTGTCTAATTGAAGCACTCTCCCTGCTGCGAAAACTTCTACGCGTTCTTTGGGGAAGTTAGCCGCACCATTAGCTAGGTAATGAATTGTACCGAAAGAGCCATCTGCAAAGCCTAAAATAATAGCTGCTTTGTCCTCGGTAATATCAACACCGGAAACATCTCCCATACGGCGACACTGTACAGAAACGATCTCTGAATCAGCTAGGTATCTCATTAGATCAATGAAATGGCACGCCTCTCCAATAATACGACCACCGCCGACTTCATTATCTTGTGTCCAATGATCGGCCGGGATAGCTCCCGCATTCATCGTCATCATGAAGCTTTTGGGCTCTTTCACCGACGAAAGCAGTGCTTTCATTTTTTGAACTTGAGGGGAGAAACGACGGTTAAAGCCAACCATCAATTTTGGTGCAGAAGCATTAGATACTTTAGAGTAATAAGTTGCTTCGACTTCAGCGAGTTCTTCTAATGTGATTGCTAACGGTTTCTCAACGAATACATTCTTGCCAGCATTCAGTGCCTCACAAACGAACCGTGCATGGCTGTTATGGCGGGTTACAATAGCTACGGTGTTGATTTCTGGGTCTGAAATCATTGCGCTTGTATCCGTTGTGGTTTTCGCAAAACCCGCCTTTTCACCGTGTGTAACGCCATTAATACCACCAGATGTGGCGATAGTATGTAATTGAGCACCACCCACTTTAAACGCAGGGATCAACATACGAGACGCGTAGTTTCCAGCACCAACAAACCCAACGACAGGCTTCGATGCTTCAAAAGTAGCCTTACTGTTAAGCATAACGGATTTCTGGTGGCGAGTACTGGGCTCACTCTGGTATTGAAGCAAAATACCCAGTGCAGACTTATCTGAGGTGAGTAGATCATATGCTTGCGCTGCATCTTCAAACTTAAATCGGTGAGTAATAAGTGGCTTAACGTCTACTTGGCCCGAAGACATCATATCTAAAATAGCTTCAAAGTTACGCTGCTCGGTCCAACGCACAAACGCGTAAGGGTAGTCATTGCCTTTATCTTCGTAGTCTGCATCGTAGCGACCAGGGCCATAAGAGCAAGAAACTTGGAATTTCAGTTCTTTTTCGTAGAAGTCCGCACGATTGAGCTCTAACCCGGTAACTCCTACAAGAATAATACGTCCACGCTTACGGCTCATTCGTGCAGCTTGTGTTACTGGTTCATTTGATTTTGTTGATGCAGTAATGATTACGCCATCGACTCCATTGCCACGGCTAAATGCCATCCCCACAGCAACAGGATCTTCACCTTTACCTGGGTTACAAACCTCTGCACCAAATTGTTTAGCTAGTTCTAGTTTCGTATCGTCATAATCAATAGCCAGTACACGGCAACCTTGAGCGCGGAGCAATTGAACCGTCAACAAACCAATCAAACCAACTCCGGTCACTACAAACGCTTCACCCAACGTTGGTTCTGCCAAGCGAATACCTTGCAAACCAATGCTAGCTACAACTGTAAACGATGCCTCCTCGTCGGATATGTTGTCGGGAATTAAAGCACACAAATTTTTAGATACGCGGACGACATCTGCATGAGGGCCATTAGAAACAACACGATCGCCTTCTCTGAAGCCATGCACACCTTTACCTAAAGTATTAACGACGCCAACATTGCAATAACCCAAAGGTAGTGGTTGTGCCAACTTAGACTGTACGGCTTCTAAAGTAGTCATTAGCCCATCTGTTTGCACTTTTTCCAGCACCATTTTCACTTTGTCAGGCTGTTGACGCGCTTTATCTAGCAAACTCGCTTTACCAAAATCGACGAGCATACGCTCTGTACCAGCAGAAATTAAAGAAACTGTCGAATCAACCAACACATTCCCTTTCGTAGCCGTTGGCGCTGGAGCTTCCACTAAATTAGAACCGCCGTTTGCCATATCTTGCAGTATTTGTTTCATTATCTTAATTGCCTAAAAAACTTAGTAATAAATAAAATTAAAAATATTAAAGCAAACCCACAGCTAGGGTTAGCTAATATCGACACAAACGAATAATTCATTACAGAAAAAATCAAGAATGAGAATACAGACAAATTAATGACATTATCTGACTCAATTCGAAAAAACCTGTACGCTAAAATTAGAAAGGAAAACTCCAAACAACTAAATATTATTGTAAGAGCACCTAAATTAACAAAATTATGAACTATCAAACCAGAAGACAAAGTTCCTACAACATCTATATTAGAAATTAAAAATGCATGATTATA
>NZ_CAWNHY010000280.1:0-17000 GCF_963874335.1 Vibrio sp. V10_P2A27P122
AGTCAACACTTAACTTAAGGCAGCATACCGTTGCAACCAAGGAGACAGATATGCAATCGCTAATAGTTAAAGACTATATGACATTACAAGCCATCACCTTCAAACCGGACATGCCAATGACTGCGGCTTTAGAAAAAGTGATGCGTTCGGAGCATCTTGGTGGCCCTGTTATTAACGACCAAGAACAAGTGATTGGCTTTCTATCAGAGCAGGATTTGCTCGATAAATTGGTGAAGGTGAGTTATTTCTGTGAAGACACCCATTTAGTCCGTGACTGCATGCACCCTGAAGTGCTGTCCGTTTCATCAGACACTTCTATTATTGAGCTTGCTGACATGATGAAAGTAGGAAAACCGAAAGTTTATCCTGTGATCGATCAAGGTAAATTGGTTGGCATTATTACACGCAGAGATGTACTGAGAGCATTAGGGAAAAACTTAACGCATTGTTTTAAAAAACCAACATAGCAAACTATACCCTTCCTACTTGAAGCTGCAGCGGTGTTGGCTACGTTCGTTCACCCCAATCACATAGCTTGCCTATGCTCATGGGGACTCACTCACTTGCCGCCTACCTGCAACTCCAAGTTGTTTGGGTATATCAGCAGTAATAAATAAAATTCTAGAGGTGCAGTGCACCTCTTTTCCATCTAATCAAGGTGAATGTGCGTTAAGTTCAGGTTTGATAAAAATGCGCTTGACCTTGGAGTTGACTCTAAGGTTTAAGCTTTGTGCATCAGAGAAGGAGAATCCTATGTGCACAAAACATGAAGCTTGCAGTACTACAAAAAATAGCATGGCAAACCCGCAGGCGGTGTCATGCTCTAGTCTTAAAATTACCGCGATTAGGGTTGCGGGCGTTGATTCAAATGAAGAGGGGTGTTGCGGGTCACGAGAGTGCGCAAGCAATGATCCTGATGATGAACCCGCGCAGCCCACATCCGTTAAAACACAGTTTAACCAAAGCTGGAAAATTGAAGGGATGGATTGCCCATCTTGCGCACGTAAGGTTGAAACGGCGCTTAAAAAAGTGGGTAATGTGATCGACGCCAAAGTGCTGTTTGCCACTGAAAAATTGGTGGTCAAGTTTAATACCGAAGAGGCAGCGCTTGAAATAGAGCAAGCGGTTCGTAACGCAGGTTTTACGGCTCACCGCATTGATGCGGCTAATCCAGTTTCTGCCCCCATTCATAGTGACTGGAAGTCAGTCATAAAACAGAACGCGCAGATCCTCTCCATTGCTGGCGCGATGGTACTCGCCGCTATTGTGCAGCCTTATTTCCCTCAAATCAGCGATGGGATGTTCATTTTGACCTGCCTTGCCGGTTTGTATCCTATCGGTAAAAAAGCGATTCAACTGGCACGCTCAGGCACACCTTTTGCGATTGAAACCTTAATGAGCGTTGCGGCGCTCGGAGCGCTCTATCTTGGTGAAACGGTTGAAGCAGCGATGGTGCTATTACTCTTCCTCATCGGAGAGCGGCTAGAAGCTTTTGCCGCTTCTAAAGCGCGTAGCGGTGTACAAGCTTTAATGGCACTGGTGCCTGAAACGGCAACAAAAATTGTGGCAGGAGAACGCATCACGGTGGCGGCACATGAGCTAAAACCGGGGGATGTAGTGGAAGTTTCTCCCGGCTCTCGGCTACCCGCGGATGGTCAATTGCACGAAGCGTCGGCCAGTTTTGATGAGAGCGCGTTAACGGGCGAATCACTGCCTGTCGAACGCTATCAAGGTGACCGTGTCATGGCGGGTGCTGTGGTCGCGGATCAGGTGGTGCGTTTCACCATCACCTCCAAACAGGGTGAAAACGCGATTGACCGCATTTTGCATCTGATTGAAGAAGCGGAATCTCGCAAAGCGCCGTTAGAACGTTTTCTTGATAAATTTAGTCGTTGGTATACCCCATTAATGATGTTGGTTTCATTGGCCGTGGTTGTGATACCGCCGACACTGTTTGCGCAGCCATGGGAAACATGGGTTTACCGTGGCTTAGCCTTACTGCTGATTGCTTGTCCATGTGCGTTGGTTATCTCAACTCCGGCGGCCATTACTTCTGGTCTTGCCGCAGCGGCGCGTCGTGGTGCACTGATCAAAGGGGGCGCGGCGCTCGAACAACTTGGGAAAATAGAGAGTATTGCTTTTGATAAAACGGGCACTTTGACCAAAGGTAAACCGGAAGTTACGGATGTGGTTGCGCTCAATGGCTGGGATGAAGAGCAATTGTTGCGCTATGTCGCAGCGGTTGAAATGGGCTCGAGCCATCCTCTGGCAACCTCTTTAGTGAAAAAAGTGCAAGCGATGGCTTTGCCCATTCCAGAAGCGATAGAGAAGCGAGCGTTAGTTGGCAGTGGGGTTTCGGGGATCGTGGAAGGGAAATCACTGCGCGTATTAGCGCCAAGCAAAGCGAATGTTCCGTTTTCTGATGCATTTAGCGCGCAAGTGGAAGCGCTAGAGATGCAAGGCAAAACAGTGGTGGTGGTTTTTGAGCAAGAGAACATTGTCGGTTTAATCGCATGGCAAGATACCTTGCGTGAAGATGCCAAAGCCGCCATTGAAGCACTGCGCCGTTTGGGGATCGACACTATTATGCTCACTGGCGATAACCCTAGAAGCGCTGCGACGATGAGCGCTCAATTAGGGATAGATTTCAAAGCCAGTTTATTACCGCAAGATAAAGTGGAATACATTCAACAGTTGGCGCAGAGAAAACAGGTGGCGATGGTCGGGGATGGCATTAATGATGCGCCTGCAATGAAAGCGGCCAGCATTGGTATTGCGATGGGGGGGGGTACCGATGTTGCGTTGGAAACGGCCGATGCGGCAATTACTCATAATCGATTGGTCGAGCTCGCCACCATGATCGAGCTATCACAAGCTACCCTCGCCAATATTCGCCAGAATGTCACGCTAGCGCTAGGCTTAAAAAGTATCTTTTTAGTCACGAGTTTACTCGGTATTACGGGCTTATGGGTAGCGGTGCTGGCTGATAGTGGAGCTACCGCGTTAGTGACGCTCAATGCGTTGCGTCTATTGAAATTTAAAAAATAGTCCGAGACTAAAAACCAAAAAGCTCAGCAAGGCATGGCGGGTCGTTATCTCTCATGCCTGTTGGGTTTGCACCCTATTGTGGTAATAGTGTGAAATGCGTCGATATTGCGCTTGTATTTTGTTATGCAGTGTTGGAAATCATCTTTTAGGGTTGGGTGTTATTTCATCAATCTTGCTGTTTTTTGTGATGCAAACCGTTTTTATGAGAATGTGTTCGTTACATTGCGTCATTCATTGTGAATTTGATCACTCTTTGTTGGTGCGTGGTCCGCTAGAGTAGCTGCATACCCGATGTATATCTATGAGCTGAACAAGCCGCAATAAGGAGTCACTTATGTCTCAAGCCGTTTTCCATCTAGGTGTTACCGAAGCCGATCTGAATGGTGCTACTTTGGCCATTATCCCTGGGGATCCAGCCCGCGTACAAAAAATCGCTGAAGAGATGGAAAATCCAGTCTTTCTTGCTAGCCACCGTGAATACACCGTGTACCGCGCAGAGTTAGACGGTAAGCCAGTCGTTGTTTGTTCTACTGGTATCGGTGGTCCTTCTACGTCTATTGCGGTTGAAGAGCTTGCTCAACTTGGCGTGCGTACTTTCCTACGCGTAGGTACTACTGGTGCAATCCAACCTCATGTCAATGTGGGTGATATGATTGTCAGCACAGGTTCGGTTCGCCTTGACGGTGCAAGTTTGCACTTTGCACCAATGGAATTCCCTGCTGTGGCTGATTTCGATGTCGCCACTGCAATGAAAGCGGCTGTAGTTGAAAGTGGTGCAACCGTGCACATGGGCGTCACCGCATCAAGTGATACTTTCTACCCAGGCCAAGAGCGTTATGATACCTTCACTGGTCGTGTTGTGCGTCGTTTCCAAGGCTCAATGAAAGAGTGGCAAGATATGGGCGTATTGAACTTTGAGATGGAATCCGCCACTTTACTAACCATGTGTGCGAGCTCAGGTTTGAAAGCAGGTTGTGTGGCAGGTGTGATCATCAACCGTACTCAAAAAGAGATCCCAGATCACGCGACACTCAAAGAGACCGAGGCTCGTTCAATCAAAGTGGTTGTCGAAGCGGCGCGTAAAATGCTGTAATTGAGTTCTGAATTTACACTGATGTATCTATGTACACGGTGAGTGATTAGGCCACTTTTGAATAAGGTGGCCTTTTTACTTTCTAAATAATCACCAGTCAAACAGTTACCAGCTAAACAATTACTCACTAAGCAATCGCCAATTTAGGCAACGGAATGTACAAGCTCTCGGTTAAGTCGCTGAGCATCTGGTCGTAAACGTGAGAGATGCTGAGTGAAATATCCGAAGTGATTTGGTACATCGCGCCAGCTTCTATTTGAAAGGCAGGATGATCATGCAGTTCGCTCAGGCTATGTAGCGCGGCTGAGCAGCTTGGCGAAGCTACCGTTAAAGGGCTGATTAAGGCGAGTTGATTCATCCTACGCCTGACAACCTCACTATAATGCTGCAAGCGTATGCGGCCATCTTGAGTATCCATTTCATCAATGCTGATGCGTAACTGAGTTAGCGCGTCCATCGCATCAATGACCTGTTGCCAATTAATATGGTATTCATCGCTGAGATCTTCGCGGTTGGATTCCACCAACCAAGCCAGTATCACCTCATCCATTAAGAACATACAGTGACGAATTATTTTACCATGCATCATTTGGTTACGAGCCACAGAGCGCTCTGGCCACTCCTTCATGAGTGCTTTAAGCTTAATTTGCAGCACACGGTACATTGGTTTGTTGTCAAAGTGTGCGATAGCAATTAAGTGATTACTTTTTTCGTATAGCGTATCTTGCAATTCATTCAACTCAGTGTCGCGTCTTTGACCAGAGGCTAGTGTTTGATGGGTAATGTTACGGTGCTGACGGCATAAAAACAGTAGCTGGCGAAGGTCGATCAGCAGTTGATATTTACGTTGTAATGTGGATTCACGCTGTTTTGCCAGATAAAACATCAGCCACAATATACCGATAGAGATAAGCATTGAGATAAAAACAAACATAACCAACTCCTTGTTAATGTTATACCAATCTAGAGTTAGCAGGGTTAATGCCAGTTTTTTATTTGTTTAAATTCAATTGCTTATGTATTTTTGCGTTGAAGTGATGCATCTTATTGGTGCATTTTGAACTAAAAGTGTGAGCTGGATCGATTTTGAGCAGTATGGTGATAAAAAATCCCCAACACAGAGTGTGTTGGGGATGCTATCGTGAAGATTGATGTATTACAGGATGCGCATGCCAGCTTGAGCACCTTCATGTGGCTCAAGAATCCATAGCTCGCTGCCACCAGGGCCTGCGGCTAAGATCATGCCTTCTGACATACCAAACTTCATTTTACGCGGTTTGAGGTTCGCTACCATGACGGTGTACTTGCCTACTAACTCTTCGGGTGAATAAGCGGCTTTAATACCTGAAAACACTTGGCGAGTTTCGCCACCAATATCTAATTGGAATTTAAGCAATTTATCTGCTTTTGGCACCGCTTCGCAAGCGATGATCTTAGCGACGCGTAAGTCCACTTTAGCAAAATCATCAAATTCGATTTCAGCTGCAATAGGGTCTTTACTTAGCTCAGTTTCAACTGTGGTTGGTTGCGCGCTCTCAATTGCAGCTTTTTCTGCTGCCGCTTCTTCTTTAGACGCTTCAATCATCGCTTCAACGTGTTTCGGATCAATGCGATTAAACAGCGCTTTGAATGGCGTGAGCGTATGGCTTGTTAATGGTGTTTGTACGCCTTCCCAAGTGAGTTCTTGGTTTAAGAATGCTTCGGTGCGCGCCGCTAGTGCTGGCATTACAGGTTTTAAGTAAGTCATTAACACGCGGAATAGGTTGATACCCACTGAGCAAATGTCTTGTAGCTCTTGCTCTTGACCCTCTTGTTTAGCCACAACCCAAGGCGCTTTTTCATCCACGTATTGGTTCGCTTTGTCCGCCAATGCGGTGATTTCACGAATGGCACGGTTAAATTCACGGCTTTCGTAAAGATCAGCAATGCGATCCGCTGCTGCGGCAAATTCTGCGTACAGCTCTGGTTCGGCAAAGGTTGCAGATAACTGATTTTCAAAACGTTTGGTGATGAAGCCTGCATTACGCGATGCCAGGTTGACGATTTTATTGACCACATCGGCGTTCACACGTTGGGTGAAATCCTCAAGGTTCAAATCAAGATCGTCGATACGGCTATTGAGTTTTGCGGCGTAGTAGTAGCGTAAGCATTCTGGGTCTAGGTGGTTTAAGTAAGTGCTTGCTTTGACAAACGTTCCTTTAGACTTCGACATCTTCGCGCCATTGACTGTGACATAACCGTGCACGAAGACGTTATTAGGCTTACGGAAACCACTGCCATCAAGCATCGCTGGCCAGAATAGGCTGTGGAAGTAAACAATATCCTTACCGATGAAATGGTACAGTTCGGTTTTACTGTCTTTATTCCAGTATTCGTCAAAGTCTAAGTCATCGCGTTTGTTACATAGGTTTTTAAATGAACCCATGTAGCCGATAGGTGCGTCTAACCACACGTAGAAGAATTTGTTCTTTTCGCCAGGGATTTCAAAGCCAAAGTATGGCGCATCACGTGAAATATCCCACTGTTGCAGGCCGCCTTCGAACCACTCTTGCATTTTATTGGCGGTTTCTGTTTGTAGCGAGCCAGAGCGAGTCCACTCTTTGAGCATGCTTTCAAATTGAGGAAGGTCAAAGAAGAAATGCTCGGAATCCTTCATTACTGGTGTCGCGCCAGAAACGGCCGATTTCGGGTTGATAAGCTCTGTTGGGCTATAGGTTTCGCCACACGCATCACAGTTATCACCGTATTGATCTTCTGACTTACATTTTGGGCAAGTGCCTTTCACGAAGCGATCAGGCAAGAACATCTCTTTTTCTGGGTCAAACAGCTGAGAAATGGTGCGGCTTGAAATGAAGCCATTTTTTTTCAGCTCAAGATAAATGTGAGAAGCCAGTTCGCGGTTCTCTTCGCTGTGAGTGCTGTGATAATTGTCAAAGCTGATATCAAAACCTGCAAAATCTTTTTGGTGCTCTTCACTTACTGCGGCGATCATCTCTTCAGGTGTAATACCCATCTGTTGTGCTTTAAGCATAATTGGCGTGCCGTGAGCATCGTCTGCACAGATGAAGTTTACAGTGTTGCCGCGTAGGCGTTGGTAACGAACCCAAATGTCAGCTTGGATATGCTCAAGCATATGACCAAGGTGGATCGAACCGTTAGCGTACGGAAGGGCACAAGTTACCAGCAGTTTCCTTGAAGAAACGTTTCTTGGGTCAGTCGCCATACTTAATATTCGCTTTTTTGATAGGTATGAAAAATAGAGACCAATACTACCTTATGCAGCGAGCGACTCCAAGGCGTGAGCCTAAGGAATCCCGCAACTTTTTTGGGGTTCAGTCTGACAATAGAGAGTGATAGCATGAGCAAAAAGGAGAAGCTATGCAGCCGTTCACATCTAAACAAGATTTTTGCGATTGGTTAAACCAATTTGAACACCCTCATCTTATTGCGGGGTGGGCAAACCAACCGCATTGGGTTTCGGTTACAACAGCGGGACGTTTGACGGTTCATATTCCATTTGCCGCTAAAAATCTGCTGAATGAGCTTTCCGAATGGGTCGTCTCCAAGCAGCAAACCGATGCGCTTGCTCCATTCAGTGTTGAGATAATCATTGCGCCGAAAGCGCTAGCGACGACGGTCGCTCATAGTGTTAATGGTGTTAAAAATATTATTGCGGTGACTTCAGCCAAAGGGGGCGTCGGCAAATCAACCACAGCCGTCAATCTTGCTCTAGCCATTGCTCAATCTGGGGCGAAAGTTGGCTTGTTGGATGCGGATATTTATGGCCCTTCAGTGCCGATGATGCTTGGCAAGCAAGAAGCAAAGCCAGATGTGCGTGATAATAAGTGGATGCAGCCAGTTGAGGCATTTGGCATTTTCAGTCATTCGATTGGCTATCTGGTTGATAAATCTGAAGCGGCGATTTGGCGCGGGCCGATGGCATCGAAAGCACTGGCGCAACTGCTCAATGAAACCGAGTGGCCAGATGTGGATTATCTGGTCATCGACATGCCACCGGGGACAGGTGATATTCAACTCACCTTGTCACAACAAATTCCGGTAACGGGCGCGGTGATCGTCACCACTCCGCAAGATCTGGCGCTAGCGGATGCGCGCAAAGGGGCGGCCATGTTCGAAAAAGTCGACGTTCCGGTTATCGGGCTTATTGAAAATATGAGCTATCACATCTGCAGTCATTGTGGAGAGAAAGAGCATATCTTTGGTGTCGGTGGCGCGCAGAAACTGGCCAGTGAATATGGGTTGGCGCTGCTTGCACAAATTCCTCTGCACATTGCCCTGCGTGAAGACATCGACCAAGGTCGTCCTACCGTGGTTGCTCAACCAGAAAGTGAGCATACACAGCGTTATCTTCAACTGGCGGAACGAGTCTGTTCAAGCCTATATTGGCAAGGAAAGCCTAAGCCAGATGCAATCAGTTTTACATTGGTAGACTAGTGTTGGTCCACAGTGCTATGAAAGTAGCACTGCGGTGATCTCTTCTGAAATACGACGAAAACGTTTGCTTGGTAGTTTGTTATTCAAACCTCTTCCAAAGTCTAAATCGAGACTGGTATCAGGTGGTTGAAGTCCCTATAATCGGGCAGTTTATCTATTTTCATCACCAAACCATCACCGGGTGCAAAAATAATGTCTGAGAATAATCAATGCGTCATCGTAGGTATTGCTGGCGCTTCAGCTTCTGGAAAAAGCCTGATTGCAAGCACGATTTATAACGAACTTCGTGCCAAAGTAGGCGACCACCAAATTGGTGTGATTACGGAAGATTGCTATTACAACGACCAAAGCCATCTCAGCATGGAAGAGCGCGTTAAGACAAACTACGACCACCCGAATGCACTTGACCATGATCTACTTTGCCAACATTTAGAACAATTAACCCGTGGCGAAGCGGTTGAAGTGCCAGAGTACAGCTACACTGAGCATACTCGCACCGCGAATACAACGCTATTAACACCCAAGAAAGTGATTATTTTAGAAGGTATTTTACTGCTGACAGACCCACGTTTACGTGACTTAATGCATGCGACCGTATTTATGGACACTCCGCTTGATATCTGTTTATTACGCCGAGTGAAGCGTGATGTAGAAGAGCGCGGCCGCACCATGGATTCGGTATTGAAGCAATACCAAAAAACGGTTCGCCCTATGTTTATGCAGTTTATCGAACCGTCAAAACAGTACGCGGACATTATCGTTCCTCGTGGCGGTAAAAACCGTATCGCCATTGATGTATTAAAAGCCCACATCGCGAAATTGTTGAAATCTTAACTTTTGTGGTCTTTATTTTTAAGCAGACAAGTGGCACTTTAGGTGCCACTTTCTTTTTCTAATTAAGCAAGGAAAAAGCTGATGAAAAAACTGTTTCTTTTCATTGCCATTATTATCGGTGCGTTAATCGCTGCCGCGCTCGCACTTGTCCTGTTGGTCAATCCTAACCAATTTAAGCCCTTGATTGTAGAACAAGCCAAACAGAAAACGGGGTTGGACTTAGTCATTGAAGGAGATATCAGTTGGAGTTTCTTCCCTTCGCTTGGCTTTGAACTGGGCAAAACTGAACTCAGAAATCCACAAGGTTTCAGCGCTCCAAACCTGTTTAAAGTCGATCAAGTTGGTATTGAAATTTCGGTGATGCCATTGCTGGATAAGCAACTGGAAATTGGCAACATCCGCCTAAATGGTGCTGAGTTCCATCTTGAAACCCTTAAAGATGGCCGTTCAAACTTAGATAGCTTAACTCAAGCCGCGCCTCAACCAGCCGCCTCTTCCGCCGTAAACGAAACAAAACCAGCACAAGAAGAGACAAGCAGCGTCAATGCGAGCAAGCCTGTTCAAGAGTGGACGATTAACTTAGCGGGCGTTAGCGTCGAAAACGCATTACTGGAAATACAAGACCGCAAAGCCGGTACACATACCAAACTGTATGACGTGGCGGTCAATCTTTCAGAGTTTGCGGTGGATAAATGGACGTCAGCAACTTTTGCCGCCAAAGGTAAAAATAACCAACAAAACTTTGCCGCAGAAGGGCGAGCTGAATTCAAATTAGCCGCTGGTTTCAAGGATTATGCGCTGAAGAACGTTGTGCTTGATGCGAGCTTTAGTGACCCATCAAACCAGATTGATTCTGCGAAGATTGAATTAGCCACGTTCGAGTTTGATAAGAAGAATGCGCTGTCATTCAGCGTGAAAGGAAAGGTAGCGGATTTAAAACTTGATGCGAAGGGGAGTGCGCAACTGACTCTCGATAAAGCCATGAGCTTGGTGAAGATTGATACGCTGGTGTTGGATACTAATCTAGAAGGAACCAGTTTGCCACAAAGCCCAATGCAGATTGGTTTAACTTCGAACATTCGTTTTGATCTCTCTAAAAACCAACTGGATGTCTTACTCAGTAAATTAACCGCCAATGCATTAGAATTTGATGGTGATGTCAAAGTGACGTTGGCTGAGATCCCTAAAATCCGCTTCAATATGCATAGCCCAAATATCGATTTGGATGAATTTTTAGGGCTTGCGAATCCAGCAACGGCAAGCAGTGCCGTGAGTGAAAGTAAGGCATCGTCAGGTTCAACGTCAGCAGCGCCTGCTACGGTGAGCGCTGAAGTGGAACCAGATCTCAGTGCATTAAAAACGTTGGATGTGCAAGGCAAGGTCACCATAGACAAGTTCAAAGCCAATAATGCTCGATTACAGAATGTGCAAACCAGCTTTAGCGTCGATCGTGGCATCGTGAATTTAACCTCATTTAGTGCCAACCTTTACCAAGGTACGATTCAGGCGACCGCTCAACTGGATGCAACCAAAGTACCTGCCACTTATAGCGCTAAAAAAAGCGTTAAGGGAGTACAGGTGCTGCCGCTATTAAAAGATGTACTCAATAATGAGATGTTACAAGGTACGGGTAACATTTATGTGGATGTAAAGGGCCGCAGTTTGACGCCAACGGGCATTCAACAAAACCTTGTCGGAACCGTGAACATCAACTTTGCCGATGGTGCAGTCAATGGTATTAACGTTGCTCACCTTATCCGTAGCAATTACGCCAAAATTAAAGGTAAGAAAGTTGATGACGACCCAGTGAAGAAAACCGATTTTAGCGCCATGACCGCTACGCTGAAATTGAACAAAGGGGAAGTCACCACCAATAACCTCGCCATGCAATCACCACTGTTGCGTATTCGTGGTGAGGGTAAAGCGAATTATCTGCAACAAACGGTTGATTTTTTGGTGAGCACTTCTGTGGTGGGAACGCTAGAGGGGCAAGGTGGCAAAGACATTGATGAGTTGCGAGATGTCACGATTCCTATCAACATCTCAGGGCAATGGAGCGATCCTAAATTCAAATTGGTTTTTGATGATGTGTTAAGACAAAAAGCGGAAAAAGAAATTGACCGTGGCTTGGAAAAGCTCGGCGTTGAGATAAAAGACGAGAAAACTAAGAAAGCGGTTGATGGCTTATTAAAAAGTCTTTTTAAGTAATTTACTGGGTTGATTTCATTATGATTGATCAAGCCTCCTCGATTTAGAGGAGGCTTTTTTATCACCAGTCGATGCCTTTTCGTGCTTTGATGCCCGACTCAAAGGCGTGTTTCACATTTTTGACTTCCGACACCGTATCGGCGATTTCAATCAAGCTGCGGTGTGCTCCTCGGCCCGTGATCACCACCGACTGCATTGCTGGCCGTGTTGTTAAGGCTTCAATCACTTCGTCTAATTCGATATAGCCATAGCTCACCATGTAGGTCAGCTCATCAAACAACACCACATCAATCGACTCATCTTTAAGCATGCGTTTGCATTCTTGCCAAACCCCTTGCGCCGCTGCGGTATCGGCTTCTTTGTTTTGCGTTTCCCAAGTAAAGCCCGTCGCCATGACTTGAAATTCGACGCCCAGTTTTTCAAGCAGATTACGTTCACCGTTTTCCCAGGTTCCTTTAATGAACTGAGCTACCGAACATTTCAAACCGTGGCCGACAGCGCGCGCAATGGTGCCAAAACCTGAGGTGGATTTCCCTTTACCATTGCCGGTAATGATCAATAACAACCCTTTCTCTTGCTGAGCCGCGGCAATTCGTGCATCGACTTGCTCTTTTACTTTCTGTTGTCTCGCTTTATGGCGTTCATTTTTAATTTCTTCAGTCGACATGCTCAATCCTGTTCATTAATAGCGTTGCCGCTATCATAGCTCAACTACTCGGCAGCAAAAACCATCGAAATTACAAGGAATAAAAAAGCCAGAGCAGTGCTCTGGCCTCTGGGAGTATCTCTAATGAGTTTAGAAGCGGTAATTGGCTTGTGCGCCGATAAGCCAAACATTACCCGTCGTTGTACCAGAAAATTGGCCTCCAACGGCTTGCGCTGCATCATCTGAAGCATAACCACGAGATTCCACAATGTTGGCATCTTTGGCAAAAATGTAAGTAAAGCCAGTGTCTACGGTGAATTGCTCCGTGAAGGCATACTCCGCACCAACGCTTAACCAAGTTCGATCAGTTTCAGGGATGGTAATGGTACGGTTTTTATCGTTAACTGCCGCCATATCGTAAGCAATTCCTGTACGCAGTGCTAATTTTGCATCGACTTGGTAAGTCGCACCCAGAGCAAAACGGTAATTGTCTTCCCAGTTTTCTTCTTTAACCATCACCGAGCCAAGAGTGTTTAAATCCGCTTCAAGCTTTTCGAAACTGCTCCAATCGGTCCAGTTAATACTGGCATGTAGTGCCAACTGTTCACTTAGTTGGTGGTAGCTAGCCAGTTCAGCGGTGGCAGGCATAGTGAGCATCATTGAACCTGTATCATTCACTACCTTGCCCGATTCTTTCGAAAATATATTCGCTGTGCCAGTAAGCTTTAGGTCAACTTCGGATTTATAAGTAAAGCCAATGCGATTGCTATCATTGATCTGCCATGCCGTACCCACTTGCCAACCCCAAGCTTTATCTTCACCTTCCATGTACTTCAGTGTTGTACCTTGTGGAAGAGGCTTAGTTTGAGCCGGAGAGGTTGCACCGAAATGGCCTTCTCCAATCACATAACGAATGCCACCGCCAACGGTAACCGCATCAGTGAGTTGGTAGCCGATGTTGGTATTGACTTCCATTGTTTTAACCATCGCTTGATTACCAAAGTGGCTCGCGCTGAAATTACGGTCAAGCTCGGTCTCCATGCCATAGTTAGTACCGAGTGCTAAACCTAGTACCATTTTATCGTTCACTTGATGTGAGAGGTAAAAATTGGGGATGACGGCATCATTTGCGAAGTCATTTGAGCTTGCTTCTAATGCGCCGTTGATTTTTCCATTCACATCAACATTCGGATTAACGTAAATTGCACCAACAGAAATTTGCGTACCTTTCAAATAAGTCAGCATGGCAGGGTTACGCCATTGTGCACTGGCGTTATCAGCCATAGCCGCTTCACCGGCGTAAGCACGCCCAAGGCCCGTTGCAGAGTATTCTGCCAATTGGAAACCGGCGGCTTGAGATGCGTTTGATACGCTGAATAGTCCACATGCCACTGCAAGTGAAAGAAGAGTTTTATTTGATTTCATTATAATGTTCGCTGAAATATTTGAATTCGGTGTGGGGATTTTAAGGTTAGAGCTAATGCTTTAAAAATATAAAGCAGTGAATTTGTTGTTTTTGAAATTAAAATCCATTAAAGGTTTAATTATAAGCGTAATACTCTGCTTGTTATGAAAGTGTTTCTGATTTTTGGCGAACACTTGTAGTGTGGTTTAAGACCCAAAAGGTACAGTTGTTAGCTGAATTAGGCGAGGAGATGATATTACAAGCATTAAAAAGGGCTGGAAAACCAGCCCTTTATTGACGCTATGCTAATAAACGTTGCGCTTAGAAGCTGCGGCTATATTGTAAGCCGACTAGGATTGCATCTGCGTGAGTCGTTGCCGTCAAAACAGTACCAGCCGAATTCTCAGTCACTTGCACATCCTTACCAAGTAGGTAAGTGAAACCAAAGTCTACATTAGATCGCTCATCAACTTCGTAAGTAAAACCAGCAGAGAGCCATTGGCGATCTGAGTCTGGCACTGAGACTGAAGTTAAAGAATCTTGTGCGCTGGTGTCATACATATAACCAGCACGTAAAGTCCAATCGCTGTTTAGGTAGTAAGTTCCACCTATCGCATAGTGCCAACCGTCTTGCCATTTGTACTCTTTACCATAAACGCCGCCGCCAGCTAAAATAGAGGCGATAGGTGATTGTGAAGAGTCTAAGTTCTTAAAGTCGATTTGGTCAAATGCACTCCAGCCAATCCATTGCACACTATAATGGACTGCAAACTGTGTATCCTTGATTTTATGAAAACCAGAGAATTCTGCTATATCAGGTAGTGGAAGAACGATTTTTTGTCCGTAATCATCTTTGGCTTCAAATTCAGGGCTGTAGTGATATGCGAAGCCAAATCGATTATTTTCATCTAATTCATATACCGTACCTAAATTAAACCCGACCGCCCAGCCATCGGCCTTATCAACATTTAGCAAAGCTGTTCCTGCCGGAATGGTAGTTTGGAATTTCTGTGATAACCCAGCTGCTAAGGTTGCACTAGCATAACGCTGCATCGTACCTTGACCATAAATCAAGTCTAAGCCTGCTCCAAAGCTAAGTTGCTCATTTACTCGGTATGAGCCTGCGAGTCCAAAGTTAAAGCTTTTAACGTCCGTTAAACCACCATATTCTGATGCTGGATAAGAATCTGAAAACTCTGTTTTTGTGCCAAAATTTGTATAAGCGTTAACGCCCCAAGCAAATTGGTCATTGACTGGAACTATTAGGTGAATGTTAGGGGCAATAGATGTTCCGCCTACATCATCAACGTCAGAAATTGATACACCGTTGTATTTAGCATCTTTGACATCAATCATCGTTGTGATGGATTCAAAGCCCAAAGAGAGTGAGGTTTCATCAAACAACGCCATTGCGGCAGGGTTACGAGCCATCACCGATGCGTTATCGGCAATAACAGCATCACCAGCAAATGCACGACCTAGGCCAGTCGCAGATTGTGCATTGAGCTGAAAGCCCGCTGCCAGTGCTTGTTGTGAAGCGAGAGCTACCGTTACGGCAAGTAACGATTTTTTAAACAGACGCGTCTTGTTCATGGTGCTTTTCCTTTTTGATTTCATCGCCTCTAATGGACGTTGTTTTTGAGCAAATGCTCAATTGGTGGCTGATACTAGAGGCAAGTATAGAAGATAGAAATCCGACCATTGTCTAATTGAATGATAAAATTGCAGAAATGATGTCTATTTGGCAGGAAAAAGGCGGAAAATGCTTGTTTATAGAGTTTAAGCTCTATTTTTGTCTAGGGAACCTGGCCTGCATTATATACAGGCCAGGAATGGTTTTAATGGGAAGGTTTTAGCATAGGCATTAGTTTTTTAGCGATGTTCGTGACATCTTCGCCATTTTCACCGACAAGGATCAGGCTAGCATCACCGACGGGTTCGATGATTCCTGCCATGCCTTGCTCATTAAAGTTCACGGCTTGTTCACTGGCAATGCCTGTGAAAAAGAGCGTCACTTTCCCGCTTTCACCTTGAAAAACCATGTGCAGAGCGTTTGCCTTGCCAAAACCACAGTGGTTTAGGTAATAAACGTGGTAAGGGAAGTTACTGCTTAACTGATAAGCGAATGGCAGCATTTTGGCGTTGATCTGCGTTGAATTCACTTGTTCATCCAGTTGGTTGACAAAGCCTTCTTCATCAATGACGTGTTTGATGGCGGTGTCCATTAGGCTTGCCTGCGCCGGTGGAATGAGCACATTTCGCCAATTGATTTGGCCAACCAATAAACCAAACACAAAAGCAATCGATGCAGCCAATGTCATCGCTTGCTTGGCAAAAGTAGGTCGGATGACATTGCTTGCCATTGTGGTTTGACTAAATAGAATACGGTCTGCGAGATCGTCAGGCACGTCTACATTCATTGCAGTAGCAATCGTTGCATCTAAGCTCAATATGTCCTCTAGGAACTGACGATTAGTATCACTAGTGGATGCCGCTTGGATAATCTCTTGGTCATGCTGTTTTGGATCGGACATAACTCGGCGGCGAAATTCTAATTCATCCATTTTGCTGCCCCTTATACGCTTCTGATGAATCCAATTGTTCTTTTAATTGATTACGAGCTCGAAACAGACGAGTCATGACCGTGTTCTTATTGAGTTCGAGGATCTCGCCAATTTCATCACCACTAAAACCACCAATGACTTGTAGGAAAAGAGGTTCGCGGTATTCAATATCCAGCTTCATTATCTGTGCCTGCAACCACTCTTGTTGATGATGAGGATCATCGTTGACTTTTACGTCACCGCTGTAGTCATCAATATCGACCAACTCAAACTGCTTGCGCTCAAAGCGGCGCGCGTTCTCGCGACGAAGAATAGTTATAAGCCACGATTTGGCCGCTTTCTCGTCGAGCAAACTATCGAGAGATTTCCAAGCCCTCAAGCAGGTTTCTTGGACTAAATCTTCAGCAATGCTTTTATCTTTACATAGCCAATAGGCATAACGAAAAAGATCTCGGTGATAAGCACGCACAAGCGTTTCATATTTTCTCTGTCTGTCAATATTACTATTGACCGGGCTGCTGGACTTTTTCTTTCCAAACATGGTTATTATCGACACATGAGTCTCCGTTTGCTCTGTGATTTCTTCTTTGTTTAGGCCATTTTATGGTCGTCTTGCGATGAACGCTTCGCGTATTCGTTCGCTTTCGATCCGTTCAAGTTGTTCGGTAACATCAATTCAAGCGTCGACGGCTTTTTAATTTCATAGTATGGAATAAATCAATATAAAATTGATCTACTTCAAAATCT
>NZ_CAWNHY010000281.1:0-16905 GCF_963874335.1 Vibrio sp. V10_P2A27P122
GTTTAGATTAGTATTACTTGGCAAGCGATAATTAATAATATTGCTAGATAATGAGATAGTAATCTATTTATCGTTAGTAGTGAAAGCATCATACAAACAAATTATTAAAATCTGCATCGCAAACATTTTTCACTGCCGGATGTTGGATCATCCTCTCAGCAAAAATGACGTAGTACTCTTCTTTTAAATCATCAATCTGACCGATGAGTTGCAAAGGAAGATCATCACCAACTTCAGTCACATAGATTGAGGGCGCTAAAAAAATTGCATCATGATGATAACGCGCAAAAGCTTTCATCAATGCCGCATCATCAAACTCCCCCAGAATATTCGGCTTCAGGCCTTGACGGTCAAACCATTGCAATAGATTACGCCCCATCGCGGTTCGGCTTCCCGGTATCAACAACTTTCTCTGCTCTAAAATGGCTGGAAAAGAGACATTTTCAACCTTGCCTGAACAAAAAAAACTCATGTGACTCTCACCCAGTTTTTTGCTGAACAGGCCCGGGCTTTGGCTGGAATCGACGGGATAATCAGAGAGAATCATATCCAATTTGTGTTGTGAAAGTTGCTCTAACAACATTTCATGGGTCGATTCAAAACAACGCAAGTGGATACTGCTATCGGCCGGGACCGTCGTCATCAATATTTTACTGACAAGCCGTTTAGAGAGGGCATCCGCCACTCCTACATCAAACAGCAGATTAGAGCGCTGACTATAATTGACAATATCGAGCATCTCATAACTTAAGCCGAACATCCGGTCAGCATATTTAAAAACCAGTTGCCCAAGTTCTGTCGGTTCAATGCTACGACCATTACGCTTAGTAAGCTTACCATCCATGCGCTCTTCAAAAGCCTTAATTTGCCCAGTGACGGTTTGCGGAGTCAAGAAGAGTGCTTCTGCAGCTTTAGTGACCGATCCCTGCTTGCATACCATCCAGAAGTAGTAAAGATGATTGTAGTTGAGGTGAAACATGATAAGGACACTCAATTTTATCTGGTCGTTGTTTATAACAAACCCAAGCCAAATGAGCAATTAACTCGGAAAAACCGAACTTAAGAACGTTAGCTAATCTTAATACCGAGCAGTTAGAGTTCAAAAATGACAACTTCGTCATAAAATATCTAAAACTAGCGTCCCTCGCCCTCCTCCTCCACGTTGTTAAAATCGCATAACATCATGAAAATTCAATAAATAAAGAATTAAAAGTCACCGTGAAACTTGTTTTTATCAGAGTTATCAATGAGAAACACACTGTCATATAAATGAAATAATTATTCTCTACTATCTCGCTCAGATTCAACAACAGACCGAACAACACTCAAAAGGTCAATGGAGAAAAGAAAATGAACCAAGCGACAACTACTGCTGCACCCATTGCGAGTACCACTCGCTGGCTGCGTTGGGCGAACTTGGCATTCATGCTCTACCTACTGCTACTTGCAGTGGCGATGGTAGGTAGTGGATTTAAATGGGCGACAGGTGATCAAGCTAAGGTACTGTTTGAGTTTGCCTCACACCCAATAGCGGGGTTGATGATAGGGTTAGTCGCCACAGCATTGATTCAATCTTCAAGCACCGTAACCTCTATCATTGTCGGTCTTGTGGCTGGCGGATTACCTGTTGAAATGGCGATCCCAATGGTTATGGGTGCCAATATTGGCACCACAGTAACCAACACGCTTGTTAGCCTTGGACACGTTCGTTGCCAAGTCGAATTTAAACGCGCTTTTGCAAGTGCAACAATTCACGACTTCTTTAATCTTTTGGCGGTACTGATTTTCCTACCGTTAGAGATGATGTTTGGTATTTTAGAGAAAATTTCTCATTGGCTTGTGTCACCTTTGCTCTCTACTGGTGATATGAGCATGAAAGGACTCGATTTTATCAAACCTATCACGAGCCCAATTATCACGGCACTAAAAGGCCAGCTGATCACTTTTGGTGAAGTTGTAGGTGGCGTGATGTTGATTGTTCTTGGTATTGCGACCATTTTTGTGGCTATCACTGTCATGGGTAAGCTCATGAAGAGTTTGATGGTGGGTCGTGCGAAAGAGATACTCAAAGATGCCATTGGACGCGGACCGCTGCACGGTATCCTTTCAGGTTCAATCGTCACTGTATTGGTTCAATCTTCTTCAACTACCACCAGTTTAATGGTTCCGCTGGTCGGCACTGGTGTATTGAAAGTACGCGATGTTTACCCATTCACTTTAGGGGCTAATATTGGCACTTGCATTACCGCCCTACTCGCGGCAACGGCCGTTTCTGGTGAGTTTGCGGTATTTGCCTTGCAAATTGCTTTAGTCCACTTAACCTTTAATGTATTAGCCACTGTGTTGATCTATGGTGTTCCGTTTTTACGTGAACTGCCAATTAAAGGCGCAGAAATGATTGCTGAGATGGCAACAAAGAATAAAGCGGTCGTTGCGGGTTATTTACTATCGGTCTTTATCATTATGCCTGGCGGTATACTGGCACTAACGGCTTAAGTAACGAACAAACCACACGACAGATCAAAAAAAAATCCCCGAGCAACGCTTCGGGGATTTTTTACAACTAGAAAACAGTACTTTTTAATAATGCGAGAGAGCAACTAAACCGAAAACGGGTACTGGATGGCATCATGACATTGGTAGCCTTCAATCCAGAAATCATCCAAGGTAACCCAAGTTTCAAGATCTTCTAGCGTTTTAATTTCCGGGTTGATATGAAACTTCGCCATAGGTAGTGGATCACGCTTAAGTTGTACATCTGTCATCAACGCCAGTTGGTCTTCATAGATATGCGCATTGACGATCTTATGGTAGGCCACGCCCGCTTTTTTGCCGGTAATTTGCGCCATAATTGCGAGGAACACGTAGACCTGAACCATATTAAAATTCAAGCCATATAATTTTAGACCCCAACTCTATATGCACAACCTGTAGCATTTACAAGCCAATCATAGTAAAGAAGCATGCTATTATCACTGTGCATTAAGAATTATGCACACCCATGACGAAGGCTAATACATACAAATGGGGTTAACAAGCAAGGGTGTATCTGATCGGGCTGGTACACATCTCCTCTAGCATTAGTAAAAGTGCAATCGAACTTGGCTTCGGTAAACTAAGAAGGCCCAATAGTTGCAACTCACAAGTGGACAAAAGAGAGTTAGAGAACGGACTTAAAAACTTAACCTCTATATGAAATGTTCGATTCTGTAGTGGTCAACTAAAATTGGCCACGGTTTTAGAGTTTTCCCAGTACAAGCGTTCAGATTCATTGGGCGTTAACCCACCGTTATACTGATGTGGCCTGAGCTGGCTGTAATATCCAATAATGTATCGGATGATCTCTTGTTGAGCCTCTGCAAAACTACGATAACCTGCCGTTGGAACCCATTCTGTTTTCAGGCTTCTAAAGAAGCGTTCCATCGGCGCATTATCCCAGCAATTGCCTCGCCTCGATAAGCTTTGTTTAATCTGACAACGCCATAGCAACTGACGATAATAGCGACTGGTATAATGGCTACCCTGATCACTGTGGAACATGATCCCTTTGGGCCTTCCCCTAGATTCAAAAGCCATCGTTAATGCTTTTCCAGTTAGCTTGCTGTCTGGTGATAGCGACATTGCCCAACCAATCGGTTTTCGTGCAAACAGATCGATGACAACAGCCAAATACATCCAACGATTGCCAACCCATACATACGTGACATCACCAACCCAAACTTGATTCGGTTGAGTCACAGCAAATTGACGCCCTAAAAGATTGGGGATTTCAAGATGCTCTTGTTCGGCCTTTCTGTATTTATGTTTAGGTGACTGACAGCTCACTAAGCCTAGTGATTTCATTAAGTTACTTGCTCGATAACGACTAAGCGGAATGTCCTTAATATTTGTCACCATATCAGCAATCGTACGTGCACCAGCAGAACCATGACTGGCCTCATGCATTTCACTCACAATAGAGCGCAATTCTATCTGCTCAGGCGATATTCGCTTGTCTCTGTTACGCCAATACTTGTAGCTACTACGATGAACACTGAATACCTTGCATAAGGTTTTTACGCTAAAGCTCTTCCTGAGTTTCTCAATTATCGAGAATTGTTCAGTGAGTCCGACATCAAGAGAGCGGTAGCCTTTTTTAAAATATCATTGTGCTCCTCAAGGTTGGCGATTCTCTTCTTGAGTTCACGAATTTCTATTTGTTCAGGCGTAAGCGGAGAAGCCTTCTGTGGTATACCTCGTTGCTCTTGCTTAAGCTGTCGTACCCAGCGATCCATTGCTGATTTACTGACATTCATTGCTTTGGCGGCTTCGATAACCGAATAGCCGTGCTCTGTTACCAATTGTGCTGCTTCAAGTTTGAACTCTGCACTAAAAATTCGTCTTGTGCGATTTGTCATAAAGTCACCTATTTGTCTCTGAGATGTATTTTAACACCTCTATTTAGGTGGCCAAATTTACTGTACCACTACAAGCGATGTCGCCACAGACAAATGGTATCTGCGAGCGCTTCCACAAGACCATATTGAATGAGTTCTACCAAGTGACGTTCAGAAAGAAACTGTATGGCTCAATCGACGAATTGGAGAAAGATCTGGACGAATGATGGACTACTACAACAATCATCGTACTCATCAAGGAAAAATGTGCTGCGGCAGAACGCCAATAGAAACATTAGAAGATGGGAAATCAATCTGGGCTGAAAAGAATCTAGCCCAGATATAATCTGACAGGCACCGAGTCGAAAAGTGGGTAACTGTCAGATCAGGTCTGAATTAGTACAAGTTAGCTCAGCAATTTTGACTTCTGAGCTTGTACACTTCACACACACGTACTCTTGGGTTGATAAAATTTGGGAATTTAAGGGGGATTCTGAACGCCCTCGATGAATCCAGTAATCTATCTCTGCATACAACTCACCCGACCGATGATGAAACTCTTCAACCACATGCAACCATCGCTAACTAAAACGCACCCAACCCTTGGGTTTGGCATTATGGTAAACATCTTTTCTAGCCTGCTCTATAGCGGCCAACATATATTTTTGATCTTGACGCATTTTAACCCCTCCCCAAAAGAACGCCTGAGTAACACAAGAGCTATCTTTGCTATCGCGATATCAACCCAAGTCGAAATGCCCCATCTTGTGAGCCTTTGTTTTTAGATATCCTTCATTAAAAACATTTGCTTCATGAAGAGTCGGGATTCGGTCGGCCACATGGATTCCTAGCTTCTTCAACGCATTTACTTTCAAAGGGTTGTTGGTGATTAAGTCGACCTCTTTGACACCCATGAAAGTTAAAACTTCAGCAACATCATCGTAAACTCGACTATCTTGTTCCAAACCCAGTTCATTATTTGCCTCAACCGTATCTAGCCCTGACTCTTGCAACTTGTAAGCTTTAATTTTGTTTGTTAAACCAATTCCCCTACCTTCTTGCGGCAAATAGACAACCATCCCAGATCCTTCTGCAATCATTTGTAAGGCTGAATCTAGCTGCTGTGCACAATCACACTTCAATGAGCCAAAAAGCTCCGAGGTTGCGCAAGCAGAATGCATTCGCAGGGTCACTTTGCCACCAGCGACGTTGTTTGTTACAACCATTAGCTCTTCGTAGTTAGTGGTTTTGAGAATCGATAGCGACAGGACACCCCATTTTGTCGGTAAATTTGTAGATGCTTTCAGTTCGACCATAACTCCCCCTAAACTTCAACTTTGTATAAATTGCCGTCATAGGAGCTGGCGTAGAAAGCTTGCTCTAACTCACTCCAATCTAGAGAAGATATTCCCCAGTTTGTAAGCCGAGTCGGTTTATTTAACCAGCAAGCATTTTCAAGATCATATATATCTACAAATCCAGTGTAGCTTCCTGTTGCGATATATGTTCCGGAACTGTTGGACGCTATACATTTTATCGAATTCAAATGACGAGAAGGAACCTTTTGGATTAAGCCATTAATCCCCCATAACCCAAGATGAAGGTCTCTGGAGATTGTTGCAAATCCATCTCTATAAGGGGCGCAACCGTTGAGAATACCCTCATGCGCACCCTCGATACTTTTCTTGATATCAAAGTCATGAATATCTAAAATAGAAAGCTCACCGTCCGCACAACCAGAAAAAACAAAGTCACCATCAAACGAAATTCCTTTAATTGCGTTCTCATGGACTTGAACTTCTTTGATCTTGTTTAGTCTACCGCTTAATTCTTTTTCAAAGATGTACATTTTTCCCGAATAAGTCCCAACAACAAGCTTGTCTCGGACGACCACAGCACAGTTAATTGGTGAATCTGTGAAGTGTAAGTCCGATGGATGACTAACACTAAACAGTTGGCACCCTTGGCCTCCAGCGTAGATGTCACCATCAAAATCTACCACGGTATTACATAGTGAATTTACATTAGCTACCATTTGATTGTTCTTGAAGATAACACCTGAGTCACCAACAGAATAAATGTGGTCCCCAGAGACATGAACAGCATTCAAGCTTGATGACGGAGTGATTTCATAATCAGACCACTTTTCACTTTCAAGGTTAAACATCAAAAAACACGATCCGAAAGTGCCCATAACTAAAGTAGTTTCATTTAAAAAAGAAACAGATCTAGGCCATGCAATTTGTGGTAATTTTGTGCGTGAGATTGCAGATATTGTGAAATCTGACTCTATATACCAGTAAGCCAATGTTCCGTCATATGATGTACTAACAAACTTTGTTCCAGCTTTATTAACTACAATACTCTTTACTGCACTTTCGTGAGCGGCAAATGAATACTTCTGTTCATTCGACATAAGCGTAATAAATCCATCATTATCACCAAACAAACGGTCACCGTTCATCAAGTATGCTATCGCATCAACATCAGTGTTAGAGTCATCTTTGATACCTACTTGAGCACCAGTGTGAGAGCACCATGTCCTGATTGTTCCATCTGTTCCAACTGAAGTTACATGTTTGTCGTCGGCGCTCCATGCAAAACTCTCTACCAAGCCTTGATGGCCGTGCATTTCACACTGAATTTCTCCCTTGAGAGAATGAACCGACAAGGTTCCATCATAAGAACAAGCTGCAATAAACTCACTGTTGTGGCTAAATGACACATCAAGAACGTCATCTTTGTGTGTGGTGATTAAGGTGATTAATCGCATTTCTGGAATCGTCCATACACGAATTGAGTAATCACTACTTGCTGTTACTAACATTTTTCCGTCAGAGGAAAAATCGCAAGCATTCACTAAGTGGTCATGTGTAGCTTTTCCAAGGGCACTCGGATTCCCATCTAACACATCCCATAGGATCACTTGGTTGTCGTAACCACATGTAGCAACCAGCTTATTATCTAAAGTCGCTATGCCACTAATCGGTGCACTGTGTTTTAGCATCATATGTCCTTATATTGTTCTTGCTAGACGAAAGCCCATTGCAAAAATATCACGATCAAACTTAGGGAATTTTCCATGCCTTCTAGGAGTTCTTGCTAAATCTGCGAATCGAGCAAAACTACCACCTCTGGCTACTCGATATTTATCTGTGTTCTCGTTGAGGTGATCTACCTGAAGTTCGCCACCATCGTAAGGCTTGTAATTACATGCCACATACTCTTCGACATTTCCCGCCATATCGTGGACTCCAAACTGAGAAATACCGTTAGGGAAAATACCCACTGGCGTAGTTTGATAGATCTTTGTCTCAACCGTATTTGTTCGAATAGCGTCAAAGGTGTTACCCCAAGGAAACTGTGAATGATTAATACCAGATGCCGCCGCCTCCCATTCCGCCTCTGTAGGTAGTCGGTATCCAGCACCAGTCTTGCTGTTTAACCAAGAAATGTAAGCATCAATCGCTACAAGCGAAACGGTGTGAACAGGGTGGTTTGCTTTTTCGATTGGGTAGATACCAAGCGGCCAAGCAGTCGGTAGTTCAGAGAATCCTGTTTCTAACAAAAACTCTCGATATTCTTGGTTTGTAACTGGATACTTCGCAATCTCAAAAGCATCAATCTGCTGGTCATGTTGAGGCACTTCCTTCATAATCCATGCAAGCTCAACCCCAACCAACTCGTATTCTTTAGTCACCTTTTCGGCTTCTGCTTTTGAAATGCCAATTTGGTACACCCCTTTTGGAATCGTGACCATCGCAGGTTTAGCCGCAATCAGTCGTGGATCGCCATACAAACCGAGTAAGCTTGCTGCTGCGTACCGAGTTTCTAGAGGCTGAGATGCTTTGCAAAATATAGATATCAGTTCTTCATTGGTGGCAGCACGCAAATTGGAGAAGTGAACGCAGCTAGAAGCGAACCTGTTATCTACATATGATTCAGGTAGCCCCATTGCCTCTCGGTCTGTCATTTCAGTCTGACATGCTTTTGGGGAGGATATTGTCGCATCACTCATATCATGACTCCCCGAACTTAAATTTAGGGTTCATCACACGCTCATTTTCTCGTAGTGGCTTCATGCACTCTGCGTAAGCAAAAAGCATATTCGTATGATGCTCTAGTCTTTCAACACTCAAGCAATCTTCGGGAGATTTATCATCATCAATGCCACGAACAATAATATGATCTGGAATGAAACAGATGTGGTTATTTTTGTAACCTGTAGCTCGAAGTTCGTGCACAGGGTTTGTGCCACCCTTACTAGCAGAAACAGAGACTATCAAACACGGCTTATGTCCAATTTCTGCTCCACTACAAAGAAGCAAAAAATTCTTGAGGGCTGGAGGCACCATTCCTGCCCATTCTGGTGCTATCAAAACCAATGCTTCTGCGTTCTTTAGAGTGGCAGCCACATCATCCCAGAAATCCCACTGGGCTGTACCATCCCAGAAACCTTCATTCCACATTGGAATGTTCATTTCAGCCAGATCAAGAATCGTTGTTTCATGATTTGAACCAATTGATTTTTTTATATACTGCGCAATAGCAGAGCTTTTGGAACCTTCTCTGTGACTTCCAGATACGATTACGGTATTCATTATTATGCCTCCTTGCTATAAATGGCCTTAGACTTCTTAAACTCCACCATCACCATTAAGGCGACTAGAGAAATCACTAACGTGATCACGTACAAATTAAATGAGATTTCAAATTTAATAAGACTCAACAGAACAATAGATATAAGTGTCCTAAATATGTAAATTGCTGCCTGAATGATTGAGAAATACTGCCCAATTTGATGTTGAGCAACTTGCTTCATTACCACTGTGTTATATGAGACCTTGCACAACGCATTAGTTGCACCCCAAACGAAGGAAGCAACAATAACAGCTATCTCCCCACCGACCACTGTTGCCAGCAAACCAGCCCCAAGAGACAAGGCCAGTGCAAGAGCGACAATTGTATTGATTGGATAGGTTTTGGATAACTTTGGAAATGATGAAGCCCCAACCATTGCAGAAATTGTGTAAACAACACTAATCGTTGCGATGATTGAAATATCCGATAACTGAACACCGTTAAAATAAACTGGGTTTATGATGTTTGTAGCCATTACAATTAAAAATGGCGCATTCACAGCAACACCAAAGAAAATAAGAGGTTTGTAAGTTGATACTATTTTATGAACGCTCTGTTTCTCTTTCTGTATTGGCTCTACTTTGTCGCCTGTGACCTCTTTTGAGCTAAAGCATAACAACACGGCGACCGCCGCTAAAACTAACGCAACGGAACAAAAAATGATTGTTTGTGAGAAGTGTCCTTCAGTAAGGAAAGTAATAGTTATAACAGATGAAAGTAGCGAAGCTAGCTGTGTTTCAAACTCCATAAGAGAATTAACATTATTACGCTCATCTTCAGAAAAACGCTCTTGAATAAACGCCCCGCGCACATTGTAATAGAGCATGAAGAAAAGCTGAGTAAAACCGAAATAAGCCATTAGAACCAATGCCTTATAAAGACCGCTATCAATTGCAATGCCCGCTGCATAGAGAGCAACCCCCATAAAAAGCAATAGCGAAAACGTGAAGTTCCTTCGAGAGCACAAGTCGATGAACTTTCCGGCAAATGGAGAAGCAAAAGCAAGTAGAACGGTTGTGATCAGAGAAGCACTAACAAGCGCCTCTCCCGTACCATCAATGGACACGATACTCCAAGGAATAACTATCAGAGAAACACCAATAGCTACAGAAGCAACAAAATTGAAGAATACAAATATTAGGATTTTAGATGTCATCTTTGTACCAGTCTATGCTTGTAGATAGGAGTTGGTCGCAATCAATACGATATGACATAGCACAACCACTTCTTCCTAGGATGGTGAACGAATTTTCACTAGTCATCACAATGGACTTCATGTACTCCGAACCATAGAAGGTTGAGTCCAATATCTCCCCTGTAAGGGTGTCAGCCAACCACAGTCTGTTTGCATACGTTATCATAACCATATAACCGTCCCATACAACAAAGTCTTCGACAGTGTTGCTAGATGGGTCTATGAAGCGATGCGAGTGATTCCATTGCTCATTTTCAAAGTAGATCTTGTCCACTGAATCACTGTAAGTGCAATAAAGAGTGTTGTTATCCACCCACTTCATTCGCTTTGGAAGCCTTGAGAACGTTGATTCGATAATCTTTCTAGACCCTACGTCCATCAAATAGATCTGTCCCATCCTTTCGCCAAAAGCGAGAATGCTGCCTGCCGGATTTAAAGCAAGTGACCATATAGGCTCTTCGGATTGCCACAGGGTTTGAATCTGACCTGAAGAAAACATAACAACTCGACCATCCTCAAGGCACAAATAATACGTACTCGAATCAACTGAGTAACATATATCTCGAACTGGACTACCAACATCAATTACTTCCTGCCCATCAGCTCCGTTTAAAACAAAGTGACCTTTTGTAGAGCCAGCGGCAAATTCATTTTCATGGCCTATGCACAATCTCTTAAAGTAGCCACCCTTAAGATCTACATTACAAGTTTTGACGAAATGAAGGTCACCGTTAGCGTTAGGCTTTTCGATATTAATAATGGCTCCCTCTTCACCTACTGCGAGAAAAAGGCCATCAGAAAGCTTTTCACAAGACCAAATTGTAGGAGGCATTTTATGAAACTTGCGTAGAACTTCGCCTGTTGCGATATTGATTTTTTGCAAGCTTCCATTTCTTACTTGTAGCAATATTACGTCTGGCTCACTGCGATGATAATCGATCCAACGAAGCTTATATTCGGCCTCATAGCATACACCTATATTCTGAAGAGTATCGATGTCGACTTTATAGACATGTCGATCAAAGCTGGTGGCAAGAGCGTATTTTTCACCTTGCTTATAGGTCACATGCTCCAAGTCATCTCTAGTAAAAGAATCCCCTTGGGCAGTCGATAGCTTCAATGTTTCCGGATCTACTGCGACCGAGACAATCTTTCTGGCATCACACGCAATTACAAAGAAGTTTTCAGAAACCTCTTCAAACCAGTGCATAGTCTCAGCAATTCCTTCTGGAATAACGTTATCTACAACCTTATAGTCGCTAACAATAGTAATCTCGCCATGATTTCCGCCGACCATTAGATATGAACCACACTTGCTATATTTGACGGTAATAATGTCGGAATTATGTAGTCGCAAGCTGTGAGTCTGATTTCCTTCAAAATCTATAAATATAAGAGAGCTATTGCCACCTCTTGTCGCAATCTCATTTTTAGTTGGTGAAATATCCACTGCTTGAGACACACTGTGGATCGCTGGAAAATCATTAAGGCCAAGATCTCTCGTGCATGTGTACGACAATTTTTCGAGACTGGCTGGGTTGGAGTCGTATTTGAAAAGTGAGATGTGACGGTCCCCCCCAACAAGAGCCACAAGCTTCCTCTTTTCACAAATTGAGATCCCCTCTACAGCACCAAAGTGAGCCTGAATAGAGCAAACCATAGATAGATCTTGGTCTTCCAGCATTAGCAAGCGTCCATTCTTGCACGCAGCAAACACAATTCCAATTTGACTGGCATAAGCCGTGGTGTAGATGCTATCTGAGAACATACTTCGTCCTGAAATGTTAAATCAATATTGAAGTTAGCTAGGGTGCAACCACCCTAGCTAATAGGCTTACTTGTCAGCGCGAATCTTATTCCCACGGATCTTGTTACCTCGGATAGCACCTTTTTGCTCACCTTTTTGATTTGGGATGATTACTTTCATGTTTATCTCCTTTAATGAATTAAATTAAGCACTCCTTTTGAAGTGCAATCTATTTCTATGCAATCATAGATACAAAAGATACAATCTCGTTACATAAATACAATTTTGATCACACATTTAACAATTCAAGGTACCTTTTGACTTATCTTTTATTGGGATGAGAGATCTTGTGCGATAGGATGTAAGAATGTTTTAGGGAGGGGCAGTACTAAAGGTCAGTAAAATAAAGGCTTTTATTAGCTACTCAAAACGGCAATAGGCAACGGCGTTATTGACTAAATTAGTTGGATCTTCCTTAATTCTGCTACCAGATTTTTGTAGTAAATAGGCTTTGTTGCGTAATTCGATCAGAGAACCAAACTGCCTGAGATTGATTCTTATACAAAACACTGAGTTTCAGGCATACCAAGCCCTGTAAGTTTGTTCAGCGCTCTAATCATGGCGTAAGTTTCACCAACCTGAGCATTGTAGTTTCTCAGACTTAATCGCCCACCTAACAACTGCTTCACTCGATACATTGCTGTCTCTGATAGTGAGCGTTGATGATAGCCGTACCGCTTTTTCCACTTATTGTTGGAGCCGTAGAGCTTCTGGCAACCTACCGCTAAATTCCTAGGGTGACCATTCTCCCAGAAGGCTGCCCCTTCTCTTGGAGGGAGGAGTGGAACAGCTCGCTTGAACCGTATGGCATCGTAGCAATCCCTTGTGTCATAAGCGCCATCGCCAGATATCTCGATAATTCTTCGGCGTGTTTGCTTGAGCAAGTTAGGGAGGACTTCTGCATCGGTAACATTAGATAAACTCAGTTCTGCCGCGACGATTTCGTGAGTGCTGGTGTCTACCGCTAAATGCAACTTTCTCCAGACTCTACGCTTCCCGTCAGTACCATGCTTCTTGACCTTCCATTCACCTTCGCCATAAACCTTGAGACCTGTTGCATCAATAGCTAGATGCTGTATTGCACCTCTACTCTTTGGTTTAAATGAAACCTCGACTTGCTTAGCTCTTCGACTGATACAACTGTAATGTGGGCAGACTATGGGGACGTTAGCCAATGAAAAAACAGAATCGATAAACCCTTGCAGTGCTCTCAACGGCATTGAGAAAACTCGTTTCACCATAAGCGCAGTGGTAATGGCTAAGTCGCTAAACTGACGAAGTCTACCTCGTTTATCTTGTTTGCTCTGCTTCCACTGACGAATGGCTTCTTCATCAATCCAGAAAGTGAGTGAACCACGGTTGATTAAGGCTTTGTTGTACTGTTTCCAGTTCGTTGTTTTGTAGCGATGTTTCGGCATGAGACTAAGATAATTAACTTACTTAGCCGATCAGATCGCAACCTTCTGATTTAGCTCCCTCGAATTACGCAACAAAGCCCATATCTGGATTAAACTTGTGCGGCACGCCTTTCGGCTTTTTATATGAGAAGCCGTGATGATGTAGCCACTTGTTCATTCCTGCAACGATATAACGGATACCAAACTCAGCTTGTACATAAGCGACAATTTGGTGGGTATGAAAGTACGTTTTCTCAACCAGATGTTCGATAAGTTGCATTGTTTGCCCAGCAGAAAGTCGGCTTTGGCTACCACTATTTTCAGGTTTAAGTTTTTCAGAGAGAACATAATCACTGAGATGACGAGCAACAGTCGATTCTTGAATGCGAAGAGCTTGAGAAATCATCGCCTGAGTCCAACCTTCAGACGCAAGTAAAACCGCTTTGATGCGGTCACGCACTCGACCATCACGATTTGAATCGTGCATCTCTTCGAGTTGTTGTTTCTGTTAAGGAGTCAGTATTATTTTCATGGTGCGTAGAATGGTCCTGATTTTATGAGAAATCAAGCATCTTCAATGATCACGGGTATAAACAAAAACTAGGAAGGAAGCCTTCCCATAGCTTGGCCTGCATCGTCACGAGCCTTTGAGCTTAGGGATTTTGTACCCCCGTTCCCCTACCAAGTTAAATGAGACAAAAAGTCAGTTTTGATGTAAACATCGAAGGATAAAATTGATATGATCAAAGAAAAGATACTTGGTACACAACATGAAAACTAGTTACAGCCAATATGAAGATTTGTGTAAACGAATCATCTCTGATGGCACTTGGGTAGAGAACGAAAGAACTGGAAAGCGCTGCTTAACCATCATTAATGCAGATTTGGAATACGACGTTGCCGCGAATGAATTTCCTTTAGTTACAACACGCAAAGCTTTTTGGAAAAGTGCTATAGCTGAAATGCTTGGTTACTTGCGCGGGTATGACAATGCCGCTGATTTTCGCAAGCTCGGCACAAAGACATGGGATGCTAACGCAAACTTGAATGAGGCGTGGTTAAACAATCCACACCGTAAAGGTGAGGATGATATGGGTCGTGTCTATGGTGTTCAAGGTAGATCATGGTCTGGGCCAGATGGTGTTGTCATTGACCAGTATAAGAAAATCATCAATGACTTGAGGAAAGGAATTGATGATCGGGGTGAAATCCTCTCTTTCTACAATGTCGGAGAATTCCATATGGGTTGTTTGCGTCCGTGTATGTACAACCACCATTTTTCATTGCTTGGTGATACGCTATATTTGAACAGCACTCAGCGTAGCTGTGATGTCCCATTGGGCTTGGTCTTCAACCAAGTTCAAGTTGCTTGGCTGCTCCAAATTACAGCTCAAATAACTGGATTGAAGGCTGGTAAGGCGTTCCATAAAATTGTCAATGCTCACATCTATGAAGATCAACTAGAGCTAATGAAAGAGCAGGTAACACGACAACCATATGCAGCTCCAAAACTGATTATTAATCCCAAAATACAATCACTAGAAGACTTGGAAACGTGGGTTACTGTTGATGATTTTGAGGTTGTAAACTACCAACACCACGAACCAATCAAATATCCATTTGCTGTTTAGTAAGGACGGGGTAGACTTCAAGTTCAAGTTCAAGTCTCCCCACCATCATCACTAACTAAGCTCTCCAATAGCTCTATTCTTTCCTGAAGGACTTTCCGCTCTTTACTAAGTTCTTCTTTGTACCACTCTAAACTCTCATTTGTCTGGTTTAATCGTTTTCTTAGTTTATCTAATTCTCTTTCTGACTCAGAGTAGAGCGTAAACCAGTGTAAAATCTCAAGCTTTGATTGCTCGAGTAAATTCTGCAAGTTTTCTTCTTGTTGTTTTTTGCTAACTTTGTCGCGATTTAAGTCTACTTTTCGCTTCCGTCTAATACTCTCAAGTTCTTGACTGACCCACCCCCTAGAGCCATTTTCTGCGAAAGAGTTACGATGCATTTGAGTCAGTTCGGCAAGTTGATTTTTAGTCGCAGCTAACTTCTTATCCCTACTTATAGCATCCAGCGCAGCCCATATTTTATTCGTATTTTCTTCATACAGTGCTTGATTCTTTTCATCATATTCAGCCATCAGATCAACGCCTCACCTAAATACTCTAATACTCTTTTCGACTCTTCTATCGCCTCAATTATTTGATCCTGCCTGTCTTCGTATCCCGCAGCACCAACCAGTTTTATATTATCAAGGTATATTTCGCGCCACTTTGGAGCATTTGCTTTTCCCACTATAGCATTGCGACAGCGTACTGGGTTGCACCTTAAACCGCCTATACATGGCAAGGTATCATCAAAATCTTCTACTCCACCAAAGCAGTAACCACTACCCACATTAATGATCGCTATACCTTGATCAACCATTGCTTCGTATATTTCTTCTTCTGAATATCCAGCTTCCATGCAGCCATTGAAAAACTTTTTTATATTTGAGAGGTGTTCATCTGCTTTTCCTCCCATGTATTTACCATTCGGATCAAAATTGGCTTTAACTGCTTCTAATTCAGCAACATGCCTCAAGTCGAACGATTTAGACTTACCACTGACGCTTGTCAACTGATTAGCTATACCGCCATACCCAATTGTTGTTTGACTAACTTTACCTTTACGTGAAAGCTCATCTGTTGCTGAAACTATGTGTTTTAGCTGGTAAGAAATAACAGGTAAACCGACATCTGCTCTAAACATTTGATGCGCTAAACTGTGCCTAAATACATAGCCGTTGAGCTTAGTGGGAATATCTTTGTCAGATAGCCCCGTTAACACCAAGAAGGCACTTTTAATAGTGTGAGCGAGGTTTGGCATTGGGGTATTTATATCATTTGGCTTTAAGGTATCAACGTTTGCAAATACATATGTGTTTTGAAAAACTTTACCGCCTATCAATTCAACCACTTTTAGTGCATCAATCATGATTGGTACTGCTACCCAGCGGTCGTTAAATAAATTCCATCTGTTATCTCGCCCCTTATGTTCTTCCGATACAATGGTGTTGTCTTTTAAGTCTAGGCAGCTATCAATCGCTAAATCTGAATACACATTTGGTCTTGCTCCCATCAGACTTCCGATGACCCATAAAGCAGAGTAAAAAGCTTTATTAATTGCAATTCGAAGAGGTTCACTAGAACCAATTTTTTTCCTAAATTTCTCCACGACCATTGCATTCGTCGGTGGAAAATTAGAATTAAATATCACTATTTCATTCTCAGGGAAAACTTCGTTGATATAACCTATTGTATATCCTTTATTGCTCAAACGATAAGCGCCATAGTTCTCAAAGTCTTGCTTTGAATATAAAAACTCAGTGTACCTTGAAGCTAGTGTTTGGTAATGCTTATCCATAACAGGATCATTTACGTTTTCGTCAACCGCCTTTAAAAAACTCACAACATTAAATGAAGCCATCTTTAGAGCCAAGTCAAAATT
>NZ_CAWNHY010000282.1:0-16754 GCF_963874335.1 Vibrio sp. V10_P2A27P122
AATGGCTGGTGTCTAAGCGTATATTTTGCTTAATTTTTCAATGGCAAAATCAATAGCCTTATAAGCGCTTTCGATAATTAACACATGTCCCGGGTCTGTCAGATCATGATTGACAATTGATTGATTTCTAAACTCACATTTAATTTCAATTAGCTTTGCCACATGATTCCTGGCTAACTCAGCATCGCTAATTTCTGCGGCTATTGGCGCTAAAAATTCTGGCTTTTCGCTACTGTGAGTCTCACCAGAAAGCGCCGAGCTTATTGCGTCCATAACTCGCTGCTCATCACCTGAGTTGACTGCTATGTCGTGAATCCAGTCGCGAAGGTTGGCATTTTCGCGGCGGGCTCTATCTGCTTCGATTGATTTTCTTATTGCAAAATCCCGCATGGTTTCGGTTGGTTCCATGTCAGAAAAAACTTGATGTAATTCCATCATTTACTCCAATGGTGGTACCGACATCGATGTCGGTATCATTAGTTAACTGGTTGTTTTTTATCTTCATGCTCTGCAATGAATTCACGCCAAGCGCCCATATGCGTAAATATCTTGTCTGCTACTTCATCGCTTGGTTGGTTATCAATGGCGCTTGCTATCCATGCGGCGGTCAGAAAGTGGTTTTCATTGCAGTTCTTGTCCAGATATTCCCATTGAAGGTCGGCAACTTGTTCTCTTATTTGCTCGTGTCTGCATGGGGATGGCGTGGTAACAAAAAATGACTTTAGGTATTCACGGCCATTGTGATCGCGCATTAGCGCATAACAAACAACCGACCATTTGATTTGAACTGTTCCAAGCGATTGAGCTAAAACCTTTGTGATGCCTACTGGCTCACCAGAACGAGAGTAGACCAGCGTTCCGTCAACCATATTGGCAACGAACACAACGTGATAGTTGTTTAATATTCGCTTGGTTTGCATTGCTTGGAGCTTGATAAGTCTCGCTCTTACTGTTTTGCTCATGAATAACTCGCAACAAAAAGGCGCTTATCGCGCCTATTGGGTAGCTGTTTGCTTTCGGCTTGGGTCGTAAGCGTTGAACTGGATGTTTTTTACATATGCTTTGTTGGGGTCGATATTGTCAAAAAAGTAAATCGACTTACTTGGCATGTCGCCATCCATGATTGATTGCATTTCTTTTTGAAATTGCAGATCGCTCATTCGCTTCATTACCTCTGCTTTCTTTGAGTCGCGAACGTCACGAGAATTTGTTAATGCAGGTCGAAGGGCCATTACACCCTCAACGGCTTTTTTGATGTCATGCATAGCTAACTCTTAATCTGCATTATTGCTTTTAAATGATTTCCAGATCTCGCTGACATAGCGAGCTTGAAACTTGGCGTCATCGACAGCTGAATGGTGAACACCTTCGCGTTCTAGCGTAGCCTTAGGGTCGATGCCTAGGATATCTCGGCCCATTTTTACGATGGTGCGAACGTCGGTATCGTTCCAGTGTGAAAAGTTAGGTTTAATACGGCATGCTTCGAATGCATTTCGCACTATTACGTTGTCAAACTCTTTACCATTACCCCATAGATACAAATCGTTTGATTCACCTTGTTCAGCTAACCAGTAATTAAACTGTGTTAGTGCTTCTTTTAGTGTTAGTTTTGGTGTGTCTTTGGCGTAAATTGCTCGCGCCTCATCGCTCTGCTGAAGCCACCAAACGACAGTGGAAGCATCGACTTCACCATAGTAAGCAGAGCTGCAAAGATTGACGATGGCATAAAACTCACTGCCGAGCTCTCCCGTGTTTGGGTTAAAAACAACCGCTCCTAAACTCGTAATGGGGGCTTTGCTTCCTGTGCCCATGCATTCGATGTCGATCATGATTTCTTTTGGCTTTGGAACCGCCCACCAAACATACGGACCGTCTTCCGTGTCATGGATGGATAAGATAAATGAGGATTTTGAAGGCGATGCTGGTTGCCAATCAAGGCAAGACTCACCGTAATCAAACCACTTATCAATCAGTTCTTCGCTGGCATCCGATTCCATAGCAACAGTCTTTACCGTGATGTTGTTTTTGGCTTCAAATTCTTCAAGGGCGGTGATTGATACAACTTCACCAAAATTTGGCAATTCAGGATGAGTCCAGAAGCCCATTTCATCGCGCTCTACCGGTAGTTTTTTAATGTTCATAAAAATATCTCTTTATCAAATCAACTCGTTTGCTTCTTTAGCAAACATATTAATTAGTTCAGGTGTGATGGTTAGGCTTTCTGGAAGCTCTCTGCTAACGCCCCAGCCGTAGTTTGTGTTTTCTTCTTTAACCAACGTTATTGATTTCACTTTTGACATGCTTAAGCGGCTAAAGTAGGGGCGGGATACAGTAACAAGTCCAAACTCTGTTTTTGTGGTTTCCATGGCAATACCTCGAAATTAAGATAAGTACTGCTTATCTGTTTTCTGATTTAAAACGAGCCCAGTCTATTTCTTTGACCTTTTCGATAATCGCATCAGCAGCCTGAACTCTATCTATTGCTCGTTGAAAGTTTGACTCTGGAATATCTTCCAGAGCCGCACACGCAGAAGAATTAACACCGTCTACAAAGTGCCTTTGTAACGCTGCCTTCATGGGTTCACTTCGAATGCTTGTTAGTGATATAACAAGCTCAAGCCTCTCTTGACTTTCCATTCCTGCCAACATGGTCATCACTCCTTGTTAATGGGCAATACTTTTGGATGCGGAACGGCGTCTTCGAACTTGATTAATCGGCAAGTGTTTTCGTCCATACCCGGCATTTTTACGCCGAAGTAGGCTGGTGAGTGTTTAAATATTTCACTTATAACGCCAACTTCACCATCGACGATCAACTCATCACAAATATTAAACGGTGCGACTGGTTTGTTATCATCAAACCAACTTAAAACCACTTGTCGCTCGGCCATTGATAAGTGTCCGCATATATTTTCAAGTGCTGCGATAAAATCACGATCAACATCCCAACCATCTAATTCAAACTTCTTCGCCAAATCATACTCATCAATATTTGAGTAATACGAATCAAGAAGAACAGATTTAAGAGAGTCTCTATCTGATTCTTCAAAATCACAGTATTTTTCAGCAAACAAAGTATCCATCGCCATTTCAACGATGGTTTCTTTGTGAGAGTCCCAATCTGGGCGATCAGGAACCTGCTCACCCTGCGCATTAAATAAAGGATTCATTTATCTCTGTCCTTTCTGCATAAGTCGAGAATCATCGTATTTACTCTATGTTTTCTTTCGCAAACACAATTCTCATCAATTCCCAAAAAGCACGGCTTACACTCTCCATGCTCATAAAAAAACCAACCACCAAAAGCATCCAGTAACTTTTTAAGTAAAACATCATCAATGTTTTCTTTATCTGGCTTGCGGAATGTCAAAACATCAACACCAGCACCAACGTTGTATATTGTGCTGTGATGCTTTCCATCGACCGTTATTTTTTGATAGGTATTGACTGGGAACTTATGCTCCATCACCTGCAAGAATTCGTTGGTTACATCTTTGCCTTTGGTACCAACACCAACGCCAGTTTCCTTATTAACCCTCTGCCAATAAACTTTTTTGCTTAGTGGAGAAAAGCAAAGTGTTGTTTCAATTTTTGCCATGATCGCCACCTTGACGAGTTAGTTGATCGCGCAAGTTTGGCGGCGTTCCCTTGATGGTGAGCGTGTCTGTTTCTGGATCGTAGAAAACGCGCTCACCGAGAAGCATTGAATCGAATGTGATATTCAAACCGCCTCCTGCACCTACAAACTTGGTAAGTTTACGAATGGTTCCAGAATCTACTGGGAAACTATCTTGAAGTTCGTAGCCTTGTTCTTGAGTGTAAGAAATGAAGTCATAGTTATCTGACGGTGGTAGTTCTTCTGAAAGCTCTTTAACGCTAATCTCTTGCCCATGTCTTTTGGCATCAACACAGTAGTCGCTAACTTGCTTCTTAAACGAAAGCTTATCGCTTTTATCAAGTTGCGAGTCAGAACAGAAGTCATCTACGGCTTGCATTAATATTTGGTTTTGCTGCTTGGCGTCGTATCCAATTTCGGCCTGCAAGAAATCCAAGAAGAAGTTAGAAATACGGCGACCAACTCGGTCTTTGATGAATGAAATGTATCGGTTTGAGTTTTGGTCAGTTTCAAGCTCAGATAGGTTAATAACGGCTGCAATGTCCATCTTGGCGATGTCCATATAAGCAGTGGCGCTAATGCTTAGGTTTTCCATAAGCTTCATGCCGTTACTTTGTGGAACTAAACCGATAAAAATATAATCAGTAGCAAGCCATTGATACTGAGCAAAGATAAGCGCGCCTTCATTAGCAAAATGATACTTGCTTAGCTCATCTTTAAACATTACTGAGCCAGCCCCAGAAAGTTGACCAAACTTAGATTGGCCATTTCGGTAATCAGCCAGGAGTTGCTTGAATGTGCTGTCTGAATTAAACATGCCGTAACCTTTGGTTTTATTGCTAAAGGTGCGGTGAAGCATTTCAACAATGGCTTCATGGTTTGGTTGGATTTGAGATTCAGGAAGGCCGAAGATAACAACCAATTCCTCTTGTTCGTTCTTTGCAAGCTGGTGGACTGCAATTTCATTTATTCGCAGGCTCATTACGCCTCCTTAAATTAAAAGTGTGAGTATTAAGATTGAAAAGACAACAACCGATGGCGCTAAAAGCTTTTTGGCCTCTATCGCTTTATCGTCTTCCCATAAAAATTGGTTATCTTGCGGTTCTTTCATGGCGTAGCACCCAAAAAGAAGCCCCAACGAGTGGGGCGAATGGAGAGGCAAGTGAATTGGCACCCCGTACAGAATTCGAATCTGTAACACTCGGATTAGAAATCCGATGCTCTGTCCAATTGAGCTAACGGGGCAAAAGAGCCCTTGTAAGGCAGGGCTAAATGAAACAACGTCAGTTGGTTTGTGCTGCTGGTCAAATATCGCAGAATTAACCGCTTTACCGACCGGATAGGATATTGTGCTAGCAGCTAACACCGGCATTACGCGCTATCCCCGCGCCACTGCTTAGCCCCTCACAGTGGATATCTGTTTTTATGATACTAAGTGATCAACTAGGCAGATGAATTTTATTTTGAAAGCGGTCTGGATTGGCTAACAGGCTTCGATATTGAAACGGGCTTAGTGATCAATCTTCTCAGTTTCACACGAACAGCCTCGATACTTGAGTTAGCTTTTCCTATTTGAATTCCATATGAGTCTCGCGTCTCTCGCGCCAGACCGCTTTCAAAATGACTACTTACAGTAGTCACTCGACTCACCACTCCAATGGCAAGATTAACGGCTTTCCGCTGGTCATAATGCTCACCGGGCAAGGAAGACCCGGCACATTCCGTTGTCATTTAGCTGCCCTTCAACGTCTTAAGCGTATAGGAACTTAAGAATACAGCTTCCAATCAGGCATAATTGGCGCGGATTACGTGATCAACTTCGATTTACCCGTCTTTAAGCATGCACACACACTTTGAAGATTAACCCTCACCATTAAAAAGCACTCATGACAGATCATTAATGAATTTAAGGGTTAATCTCAAAATGCGGTGAATAAAAAACAACTCTGGATATCTCATCGATGTGTTGGGGTGCCTTCTCTTTTTTAGCGTACTGCCAATACACTTCAACATGCGTGATTAAAGGACTTACCCCCTCATGGGGAGTTATTTGTATTTTTTCGTGTTGGCTTCACGCCCGAATTATCGGAGTCAGATTTGTTTTCTAGCCGCTTATCAAAGCGAACAAACCAGAGTTGTTTTTTATAGCCTCTACCTAACCGCCGAGGCTTGGCGGCGCTTACTCACATATCGGGTCGTTCTCTCGGTTAATCCATCCAGAAAACACGCTTCCATTATCTTTAGGTTACGCTGCCCGGTCGCCGTATTGGTGAGTAAGGTTTATTTCACTGGATTCATTTCCACCGCCAGTGGTGTTGCTCGGTGTGACCATTTTGCTTCTCTCATTGATGAGGGTGGCAAACTTATCGTTCATGGCGCAAATTGTTAAAGAGCTAAGGCGCTGTGCCTTGTGTGGTATAAATATGCCGTATTGGTATAATCATGTCAATGCCGAAATGGTATTTTTTTTATTGAGTTTTTGAAGTGTGATTTATTGCACGTTTTTTAGGCAACAAAAAACCCGCCGAAGCGGGTTGTTTGTGTGAGATTTTATTCAGAATCGGTATCCAGCACCTATTGTAAATGTTTTTGCCTCGATCTCATCAAAATTGGTGTACTCAATTGAAGCATCAAGCGTTAGGTTTTCATTTACATCAACCTGCAAACCACCACCGTAAACAAACTCAGTTTTTCTTTCTGTTTCGCTTAGTGTATTGCCAGAGATTGCGTAATTTCCTGTTATCTCTCCGCTAGCGACCCCAACCAAGCCATAAACACTAAAGTATTTATTTGCCCTTAGCGTTGGACCAATGCTGTAAGAGTAATAATCAAGTCTTAGTCGTGTATTGCCAATAGATGTATTGTAATACTCATCTAGACCTGAGTATGTGAATGAGCTGATGATCCCGTACTGCTCATTAAAGTCATATCGATACTTGAAGTTAAACCCGATCGGATTATCCGGCAGTTCATAACCAAGCGCCTCGACGTTGCTTAATGCGAAACCAAAGGTAAAATTATTTTTTGGTTGCTCATCAATGTGCTCCACTCCCAGTGATGGGAGTGAAATTACAGAGAATAGTATTGCGATAATGAATTTCATGCTTGTGCCTTATGAGTTTGATTTCTCATCATTAGGCTTTATTTTTTCTTTAATGTGAAGACCACACTAAAAAATAAATTGAACTATTTGATGTGGCATTGATTTTTAGAAAATCTTTAGCTTTGCATCAACAACAACGCCGATGATCTTGCAATTTCCGTTAATCGGCATTAGGGGATAGTTCGGATTAAGAGGTTTTAGATACTTCTGTCCAGAATCAACCACCAGCTTTTTAAAGGTTGCCTCATTGACGTTATCTAGCTTTGCCACAACAAGGTTACCGTTAGCCGGCTGAATGCTTGGGTCTACCAATATTCTAGCACCAGAAGGAATGCTAATACCAACAGGAGAGGTCATTGAATCACCTTCAACAGTAAGCCAGAACGATCCTCCGCTTGCTTTTTCTGTTGTCGGTATCATTTCTATAGAGCCCGAATCATATTCTGTGAACGGCTCGCATACCTCAGTCCAATTACCAGCCTGAACGGCGTTAATTAATGGATAAGAGCCTTTATATTGAGTTTCGCGATCAGCCTTAGATGTGTTTGATAATTCAGCTTCAGTTCTTACTGTTCCGTCCTGCTTAAGAATCATTTCACTCAAGCCTACACACTTCATTATCTTGGCAATAGTGTCGATATCTGGCTCTCTCTTTTTGTTTAAGTAACGTGCTATTGAAGCTTGAGAAACGCCCATATTTTCAGCCAGACCATCTTGAGTCATGCCAATTTCTTTCATTCTGGATTTAACCAGGTCAGTCCAATTCATTTTCATACCTTAATTATGCCATATCGGAATTAACTATAAATAACCGATTTGGCATAACTAACTTGCGCAGAATATTCCGTTTTGGTATATTTAAGCCAAAATAGGAGATGTCATGAACAAGATAAAACATTACCGAAACGAAATTGGCACTAGCCAGCGGGATTTGGGCGAAATGGTAGGAGTAGGACAAAGCGCAATAGATAGGTACGAGAGCGGAGTTAGAAAGGTTAGCGTCCCTATGGCATGGAAGATTGTTAACGCACTAAACAAGCTTGGTTCTAAGTGCCGCTTTGGTGATGTATTCCCAAGCCCAACCAAATAGCCAGCTAATCACTGGCTATCACCTCAACAGATATCGGCGGAAATTATGAAAACAGAAGCGTTCTGGGAAACAGTAAAGCAGATGTCGACACTGACAGTTAACTCTTGTCGTGTAGCAACAAGCCAAGGGCAAGAAACCCAATACTTTGAGCGTGACCAGATTAGAAATTTAAAAAAGAAGTGTGAACGTGAATTAGCAAGGCTTGAAGAAAAGGCGTTAAGCCTTGGCACAGACTTAACGCCACGTGAAGTTTCTTGCGAGGAATTTTCACTTACCAAGTCACAAATCAGAAAGGACTAAGCGATGAAAAGATTAACACTAAAAGCTCTAATTGTGAAATGGCAATGGCAATATTTTGTTGGTGGCGAGCAAGTAAGCCGCGATACCTTCAAGTTCAAGCTAGAAGGAGCTATGTAATGTCTGATTACATTTCTTCTGAGCTTTCACCATCAGATAAAGATTCATGGTCAACGCCGCTGTGGCTTTATTCCGCCCTAAATCATGAGTTTCAATTCAGAGTAGATGCTTGCGCTAGTGAGTCAAACGCTAAGTGCGGTGTTTTTATTTCTGAAGATATGAATGCTTTAGATATGGAAAATTGGGCTAGCGCTTCTCCCATTTATTCACACTTGAAAAATCAATTCGTCTGGATAAACCCGCCGTACTCAAGAGGCATGATCAAGGCTTTTATTGAAAAGGCTTATGAGCAGTGCACTAAGAACAAGATCAACTCAGTTCTATTGGTTCCAGCCACTCCAGACGCTAGCTGGTGGCCTACTAACGCCACTGAAATACGGTTTATTACTGGCGGAAGAATTTCTTTTATCAATCCAATTTCAAAAAAGTCAGTTAACGGAAACACAAAGGGCTCGGCCTTGATTATTTTTAAGCATTCAGACATTGGGTCACCAATGGTTACTCGCTACGTGCAAAGAAACAATCTCAAGTCGCTGGGTGAGATGATGGAGGTTTCCAAGTGAGTAAGAGAATTCACAAATACAACGGAATATCCGGCTTAGATGCGATAGCTAAAGCCTATGGTCACGTTGCTAGCACCTTGCGTTACAGAATCAATCAGCGTGGAATGACGATTGAGGAAGCGATTAACGCGCCACTTCATGAGCGAAACAAAGGCAAGAAAGCCAATAACGTTAAGAACACTGATGATTGCGATAAAGGTGTTTCTTACATTGCCATTCGTCAACCGTATGAAATGAGCAGTCTTTGGCGCGTTGCGCTTGGTATGGGTGGTTGTCATGAGTAGAGCAGCAAACGACTGGGCTTGGTCTTTAGATATTAAGCCAGCCAGCCTAAAACTATTACTTTTATCAATGGCAGATAGAGCAGACGAAGATCATTGCTGTTTTCCTTCTATCGTTCGCCTTGAAAAAGATACAGGACTAAACCGCAAAACCATTCTATCTGGCATTAAGAAGCTGATTGACTGTGGAGCATTGAAAGATACAGGAGAAAAGCGCGGCAGAACAATGCGAGTAATCGTTTATAAATTGGTCGGCGTTGAAAGTGGAATCACTAAATTAGATGCGAGAACCCCAAGGAAACCAGTAGAAGAAATAGACCCAAAAACGGAACAGTACCAAGAATGGAATGATTCCGAAAACGGTACTTTGAATAGGCCCGAAAACGGTACTTTGAATAGGCCCGAAAACGGTACTTTGAATAGGCCCGAAAACGGTACTCAGAACCAGTCATTAGAACCAGTCATAGAACCAAGTAAAGATCTTGTTCCGAGCAAGCTCGAAACCGACGACCCGATTTTGTTTGAAATTCCACTGAAGGGGAAAACGCAATCTCACGCAATAACTCAATCCGAACTCTTTGAGATGCGAGATCTATACCCTGCGGTTGATGTGGCACAGCAGATTAAAAACATGATCGCTTGGTGCAATCGAAACCCTACCAAGCAAAAAACTAAGCGTGGCGTGATGAACTTTGTTCACAACTGGCTCAGCAAAGAGCAAGACAAGTTTCGCCCGGTTCAAGTTGTTGATCGCAATCACGGCCAGACTGAGCTCAAGAACGCAAATGATTCTAGGATTCGTCAAATACAACTTGAGATCAACAACGAGAAGCAAGCTCTTGAGCGATTCAAGCGTTTTGGCGCAAGTGAACAGGCAATGAAGTCTTGCTACGACAAAATTGAAAAGCTTAGCGGTGAATTATTTGAGTTAGGCGAGCCTATGAGGGTTGGGGATGTCCAGTGAGAGAGCGTTGTTATCTGTCATGAAATCGCGCCGTAAGGTTTGGACGCACTTAGAGCTTTGCGATCAACTCGGTGTTCACATCTGCGAACTTGCAAGGCTAGTTAGCGCCGCCAAGGAATCAGGCGCTCGAATCAAAGGGGAAAGCGGTGAACGGCTTTCAGGAACAAGCAAATTATGGTTGGAGCAGTAACATGTTTGAACTTAGCAATCAAAAAATAACAACGATGAGCAGCCGCGAAATTGCGGAATTGACTCAATCACGACATGACAACGTAAAGCGCTCAATGGAGCGCATGTTATCAAACTGCGTTATTTCGTTTACTCCAATGGAGGAACCGACGATTGGCGGAGGAAAGCCAACTACCGTTTATCATGTAAACAAGCGCGACAGCTATATTGTGGTTGCCCAACTATCGCCGGAGTTTACTGCAGCGTTAGTCGACCGCTGGCAAGAGCTAGAAAGCGCTAACCAATTTCGTATCCCTCAAACCTTGCCTGAGGCGCTACAGCTTGCTGCCGACCTAGCAAAACAAAACGAGCAAGTTACAAAGCAACTGGCAATTGCAGCGCCAAAAGTGGAATTTGCCGAGGCGATAGCGAGCACTAAGCGCGGAGTTCTTCTTGGTCAGTTCGCTAAAGTCATAGGCCTTGGTCCTGTCACTATTTTTAAAATATTGAGAGAGTTAAGGATCCTAATTTCGGAGGGTAAGTCATTTAACTTGCCTTACCAAAACTACATTGACAGCGGTTACTTCACGGTAACTCAGCGCCCATTTGTGGCTGGTGATGAAACAAGAATATCAAATACAACAGTGATCACTGGCAAGGGTGAAATCTGGCTTCGCAAGAAGCTATTAGATAAAGGTTATCTACGAGTGGTGGCTAAATGATTATTTGCGTACTTCCTGATAGCAAGGCCGTTGAAGCTTTGTTTACTTGTTACTCATACAAGCGCGTTTATCACCATGATGGTAAGCCTTACTTTGTTACTGACCTTAAAGCGAATGGGACTGGTGAATCGGCACGACTTCAAGCGACTCTAGAGCCAGTGTCCGGCATGTGGGAGCAGCACCAAAAGTCATACGAAAGCATCTTTGGGTTATCAAAAAACGGCGGTGAGTTCTAATGAATAATTTGAAACTTTTTTGTTCTCTCTTTTTGGTTTGCTGCGCCGCGATCGGAATTGGCTTCTACCTTGGAACTTCATTTTTATCAAACGATGAAAAGGCGCTTATCAGTTATGTGATTGCCTGTGTTCTCGCTTACGTTCTTTATTGCATCTCAGGACAAGCAAAGCATGAAGAGATAGAAAAATGGAGCGATGAAGATGATCGTTAATCTATTGAAATCTGCATTAAGCACAATTGGTCAAGCAATGCTTTACGGATTCTGCATAGTTGCACTATCAGCTATGGTTGGCTCCGGTCTTATTTACGGGATGTCAAGAACGGCAACATTTAATGACCTAATCGGCGGCAAAGCCTTAGTTATCACCATTGTAGATCTGGAAAAGAAGGTGGCAGAAAGTGAATGAGATAATAAACAACTTCACGCTCGAGCTTTTAACACAAATAAGCACTTGGACAGTAAGTGAAGCTATGGCTTGCATGCTTATATCTTGGTTTTGGACATTCTCTGTAAAAGTCGGATTTTCAATTGTTGAAGTTATGCAAGATAGAAAAATAAAAGCTCAGCAAGATCTTTATAACAATACTCTTAATGATATTTCTCGTGAGATGTTTTACGCGGCTCAGCATGCAATGATTTTAACCTTCCCAAAAGGCCAGCTTTACGAGATTCATCTCACGTCGCTATGGAACGCCAACCGACTTAAGAGATCGACCTATGAATAACTACTCCATAGGTTGCGACCCTGACTCTAAATTCCATGGCATTGCTATCTACAAGAATGGTGCTCTAACCGAGCTCCATAACCTAAACCTGATGCAATTAATGGATAAGCTCGTCGATCTAAAGGAAACAGGAACCGTTCATGTACACATCGAAAACGTAAACGGAAACAAAGCAGTTTGGCATGGTGAAAACCAGAATAAGAAAGCCTATGGCATGACAAGCCAGAAGGTAGCCAAATGCAAACAGGCACAAATTGAAGTAGAGCGAATGCTAGAAAAGCTAGGAATACCCTATACGCACTATCCAGCGAGCAGCAACTGGAAATCACAAGCCAGTAAGAAGCAGTTTGAAATGGTTACCGGATGGAAGAAAACCAGCAACGAAGATAATAGAAGTGCAGCTTACTTTGGGTTCTTAGGTGCGAACAAGAGCAGTCAATTACAAAAAGCCACAATGACGACATACAAAAGGGCCAAAGCATGAAATTAAGCGAAATACTAAACAAAGACGACAAGGCGTTATTTTCGGTCTGCTTAAAGGTTCTTGGAAAAACTGAATTCAACAAAGTCAAAGCAAAGGCAATTGCCGCCGCACTACATTGCGCTAAAGACTCTTCAGAACTAAAGAAAGTAAATATAGCAAGAAGGGCGATAAACAGCGTTTTAACTGCCGAGCTAAAAAGAAAAGGCATCACAAACTGGCGTCAGCTTTTGAATAAGTAGGTACTAAGATGAAACAAAAGAAAATCTATATCGCTGGCCCAATGACTGGATTTCCCGAGTTTAACAAACCAGAGTTCTTTAAAGCAGAGTTTAAGTTGCGTTGCGATAACTATACGGTTCTTAATCCGGCCATACTTCCTGACGGCCTACAGCATCACGAATACATGGAGATATGCTTGCCAATGGTTAGAGTCTCTAACGCTGTTTACATGCTAAAAGGTTGGGAGAAATCAAAAGGCGCAGTAATGGAACACGAATACGCTAAAGATCTTGGATTGGAGATCACTTACCAATGCTAGTACTTCAGCCATTCCTACAGGCCGATCTTGGCATTGTGATGTTTAAGCCAGGTAAAACGCTGTTAACTGAGCTGGTAAAGATGAGCCAAGGTAACCGGCTGGTGGTTATGCCTCTACCTGACGAGCTCGTTAATGTCCCGAGCGGAAAACTAAACAAGCCGTTGTTATCATCTAGTGATAAGTCAGCAATGCAAGACAATAGACTCGCTGAGTTTTTTGTTAATGAAGAAGTGCAGCGAAGGCTGGGTAGTTTTGAATCGTGGCTAGAGAGAATTCCACACTGCCAGCTATCTGACGAGGGTTATTGCGACAAGAACTTGACCACGCTCAATCACGATATCGGCGGCGTTAGATTGTGTTGGCATCATGACAATCACGAAAGAAGTGCGCCAACAGCTAGATGCTCTGAGATAGCAAAGCGAAATGTAATGCTTTGGGCTATGGAGCGCATTTGCTATCAGCTTAAACTCGATCAAGGCCATGCTATTACAATCCCTGAAATATGCTGGTGGAGCGTAATCAATAAGGTTTATGAGCATCTTCCAAGGTCAATCACTGATGAGGTTCTTGGCGTAAAAGCAAGCAACCATCAATCAATGATGAGAAGAGAAAGTGATGAGCGCTTTGATTTGGATAGCAAGTCAGTTATTGATAGTCGAGTAAAAGCAATTAACTTAACCATCGATGACGAGCCACCAGCAATGTTCATGGCCAGACCAAAAGAGCAGACATGGCACAGCGAAAAGTATCTTAAGTTCGTTCGATCGCTTCCGTGTGTTATCACTGGCAAAACAACCGACATAGTTGCTCACCATTTGATAGGACATGGAGAGGGCAAGATGGGCGGCAAGTCACACGATATGTTTACCATTCCCCTTCACACTGATGAGCACAATCGGTTTCATCATGACCCAAAAGCATGGGAGGCAAAGAACGGCTCACAGTTGTTTTACGTCAAGCAGACAATGAAGAAAGCTTTAGATTTAGGGGCTATTGTTTAGCAAATACAACAAGCAAAATAGAAATTAAAGCTCACTTAGCTATACTAACCCTCGTTCTTTAACAGCGAGGGTTTTATCTATGGGCTTAGTAGTTCAACTGGAGCGTTGGCCAATGCCGGCGGCAATAGCGTTAGCAACTGAAGGGGTTAAGGCTAATTACAATTCTGGCTGCGGTGGTGGCGGTTTCGGAGCAGTAGACATGGAGATAGGCTCAAAGATTGATGGTGCCAAGGTATTGGCGGCTATCGACATGATGGCCAAAAGCGCAAGGCACTTAGCAGACTGGTGCTTGTTTGCTTACTCATCGCCGGGATGGAACTCAACCAAGCTTACAGAACGATTGATAGAGAACGTGGTTAACGATTGGGTTTTCAGTAGATACGAAGAACACAACGAATTCGTGCAGATAAGAACATACAACAAGATAAAACCATTAATACCCCTCATCGCTGGCGGTCTTGCTTTAGAGCAGTCCGGCGGTGCTATGACTGTTAAATCCGAATCAGGTCTGTGTTATTCACCAGTGGCAACTCGGTCACAGCTTATTGACGTGCTTGTTTCGAATGATGTTAAAGATTCAGGTGTTGATAGTCTTTCGTATAAAAAGAAAAGAACTCGATATTACCAGGCGAACTGGAATCGCATTCACGTTCATATTGAAACAATAAGATTGATACTTTTACGTTACGATAAAATAGCGCAAAAAAGATTCAAAGAAGCGCTTGCAATACAAATGATGTCAATATAGTATGCAAATTCCTAGTATGGATAACTGTACTTGAAAGACAATAACCGCCTCTCTGGCGGTTTTTTTATGCCTGAATTTCCTCTCTCCCAAAATTAATAAGGCACCTCGGCGGTGGTGGATATGCGTATGAACGAAAAGATTTCCAGCTCAATGTCGTACTGGTGGAATGGTGTTATCGCTTTCTTTGGCGGTGTGTCCACGGATTGGTGGATGGTTATCATCGCTGCAACAGGGATGATCATAACTGCTTGGATAAACAACTACTGGCAGAAGAAGCGTTTTAAAGCGGAATTCGGCAATGAGCAAAGTTAATAACATTACTCGGTCGCTCATCGCTGCTGGCGCTGGTGCCATTGCCATTGCCGCTTCAATGATTAAGCCTTTCGAAGGGATAGAGTATGTTCCTTATCGCGATGTAGTTGGTGTGCTTACCGTCTGCTACGGCACTACAGGGCCAGATGTTATCGAGGGGAAGGTTTACACAAAAGAGGAGTGTGAATACTTCTTACAGCGAGACTTAAAGAAGATCGAGCGACAAATACTTCCGATGATTAAACCCGCACTTCCAGAGCCAACCAAAGCAGCCCTTTACTCTTTTACTTACAACGTTGGCGTTGGTGCTTTCTCTCGTTCAACTCTACTCAATAAGCTTAACTCTGGCGACATGACAGGCGCTTGCGGTGAGCTGAAGCGATGGGTGTATGCCGGCGGTAAAAAGTGGAAAGGCTTGATGACTAGGCGAGACATCGAAGAACAGGTGTGCAGCTTCGCTTTTAAGTCTGTTGATTTAAGAATGAAACGATACATAGATCTTAAAGATAAAGGGGCTGATGTTTATGCGTATGAAGTTTATAGCGCTGGCAGTGCTAGTTCTTTCGCTTATCGTTAGCTCATTGCTTCTTTACGTTAAAACGGTGGAGTTAGACAGTGCTAAGAATAAGCTGTCTGAAGCCAATCTAAAGATAGATAGCTATGTTAAGTCTCAAGAGCTACAAAATCAGCGCATTGAAATGCTCGCTGAGATTGGCGACCAATCAGTCAGGGAGTTAAAGAGTGCGCACGATGAAATCAATCGCCTTGCCGATAAGCTTCGCTCTGGCCCTAGCCGGGTGTTCGTCAAAGCCAGTTGTCCTAAATCAGTGTCCGACACCTCTACCGCCGGAAGCGTGGGCAATGCAGGAACCCCACAACTTAACGAAGCAGCTAGAGAAGATTATCTACATCTCAGAAGAATGATGGTAGATAGCGAGCAGCAGATTAAGTACCTGCAAAGCTATATAAAAACTCAATGCATGGTGATCGAGTGAAGAAGAACAAGAGACACAAGCGAGACATGAATCTCCGCAAGCGTGGTAACTCATTTAAGAATCTTCCATGGAGACGCTAAGAGCCTTTCCTTTCGCTACCGAAGGGCTTTTGTCTTCTCCCAAAAAAGGAGGTGGTCCTATTGCTGGCAGGTAAGCTGCAAGTGTGATTAGTCATGCTGATAAGCATTGCTAGTTATGCGATCTAAACGTCTATTCAAAGTGAATTAATAAGTTTATTTTCAATAGATATTTAATGCTTCTAAAGCGCTCTCAGGCAAACCCTAAGAGCGCTTTTTATTTTGCTGTAACAAGCCAACATCATTTAGTTTTGGCTGCTCCAATTCGCACACGCGAACGCAATTAAACACTCACGCAAGGGGGAGGGCGGGTCGAAACCTCCCCACCCCATCCGAATTGACCGCGCCTTCAAGTAAATTTTTATGACCGCGAAAAATAAAATTTAAATCGGGCGCAGGAAGTTGAGTTTTTTAGTGATTGTTTTTTCTTTATCACTTTTTTGATTTCATGGGAATTTAAGCATGGACACAGAACTAGCAGATAAAATGATGCAAGTAGCAAAAAGAGATCGCCTTCCTGATGATCATGATTTGGTTGTTAAAGCAAAAGATTTTGAGCAAGCAACTATTGGTTATGTTTCTGAGCCACAAACTTGCAGTGTAAGAAAATTTCTAGGTTGCTGGGCTAGAGCTAAAAAAGCCTATAGCCAATATACAGGAACTCCTATTTTATGAGCTGCGCAATCAAAACGAAAAACGACAACATTCATAC
>NZ_CAWNHY010000283.1:0-16308 GCF_963874335.1 Vibrio sp. V10_P2A27P122
CTATTAAAGCAAAAAATATAAGCTGACGCGTATTTTATTCTCTCTATCTCACCTAAAATAGTGAGGATGAATCGTAAATCATACCCAAAGAGATTGGTGTTACAGTCTGGCCATCCGTACATAAATCCTAATGTATATAGAAAACTCTACGCTTAGGAAAATGAACAAAGCCAATACCACTGTAGCTTCAAGTGAAAAGGGGATCACCAAACCAACGGGTTTTTGACATGGATTTAATTCTTTCCTTACTGCAACAGATGTGTGTTTACCTCGTTCTCGCTTATATGTTGAGCAAAACACCCATTTTCTTGCCGCTGCTTAACATTTCCAGTCGAATTAGCCACAAAATCAGTACCTATGTTTTGTTTTCCCTCTTTTGCATCATGGGCACCTATTTTGGTTTGCAGATCAACGATGCGATTGCCAATACGAGGGCGATAGGTGCCGTTATGGGTGGGTTATTTGGTGGCCCCATTGTGGGGTTTGCGGTTGGATTTACTGGCGGTATGCATCGCTACACTTTAGGCGGTTTTACCGATGTGGCATGCGCTATTTCAACCACTGCAGAAGGGTTGATTGGTGGATTGCTGCACACCTATTTACTGAGAAAGGGCAAAGGGCGACTCCTGTTTAGCCCCAGCATTGTCTTTGCCGTAACACTGTTTGCTGAGATAGTGCAAATGTTGGTAATTTTGTTAGTCGCTAAACCGTTTGTTGATGCATACGCCTTAGTCTCGACCATCGCCGCGCCCATGATCATCGCTAACTCAGTCGGCGCGGCGCTATTCATGAGCATTTTACAAGACAGAAAAACCATTTTTGAAGAGTATTCCGCCACCTTTTCTCGTCGCGCACTGAATATTGCTGAGCGTTCAGTTGGCATTTTGGCCAACGGTTTTAATCCACACAATGCAGGTAAAGTCGCTCGAATTGTTTACGAAATGACCAATGTTGGCGCGGTATCCATCACCGATAGAGAAAAAATACTCGCGTTTATCGGTATCGGTGATGACCACCACAAACCCAATACGCCTATCTCTTCACAAAGTACACTGGATGCGATCACCAAAAACCGTATTATTTACCTCGACGGAAAAGATTCCCCTTATCAATGCTCACTCTCTAAAAACTGCAAACTCGGTTCAGCGTTAATCATTCCACTTAGAGCAGGTGATCGCGTAATTGGAACCATAAAGCTGTACGAGCCGAAGCGTAAACTTTTTTCAACCATTAACATGTCAATGGCGGAAGGGATTGCACAATTACTGTCGAGCCAAATTCTGTACGGCGAATACCAACAAAAGCAGATGCTGCTTTCTCGCGCCGAGATCAAACTGCTGCATGCTCAAGTCAACCCCCACTTTCTGTTTAATGCACTCAATACCATTAGTGCCATCACCCGCCGTGATCCCGACAAAGCGCGAGAACTTATCCAGCATCTTTCGCACTTCTTTCGTAGTAACCTCAAACAAAATATTGAGACAGTGACTCTTAAAGAAGAATTAGCACATGTCAAAGCCTACTTAACCATAGAACAAGCGCGTTTTGCCGATCGCCTTGAAGTGGATATCGCCATCGATGATGCATTACTACTTGAGCGCAATGTACCCAGTTTTACTCTACAGCCACTGGTAGAAAATGCGATAAAGCACGGCACCTCTAACTTGTTAGAAGGCGGGCGGGTACGAATCTACAGCCAAGTGCAAACGGAAGGATACAAAATTGTAGTGGAAGATAATGCGGGCAGTTACCAAGCTCCGAATGAAGATTACGATGGTTTAGGCATGCAAATTGTCAATAAACGCTTAACTAATAAATTTGGCGAACAAGCCGCACTAAAAACGGAAGTATTGGCTAATCAATACACACGAATGAGCTTTCTCATTCCTCATCAAGGATTTAACTAAGGGAATAACATGCTATCGGCACTCGTTATTGATGACGAACTGCTCGCTCGGGAAGAACTGACTGAGCTACTAGAAGAGACGGGCGATGTTGATGTGATTGGTCACGCCAGTAATGCGATCGAAGGGTTAAAAAAAATCAATCAGCTAAAGCCAGACGTGGTGTTTCTCGACATCCAAATGCCACAAGTTACTGGCATTGAGCTGCTAGGGATGCTTGACCCAGATACGATGCCCAATGTGGTGTTTGTCACCGCTTATGATCAGTATGCACTGCAAGCGTTTGAGGAAAATGCGTTTGATTATCTACTCAAGCCAGTTGACCCTGAGCGCTTAAAGAAAACGCTGCAACGTTTAGTTCGCCAAGGGCAAAAAAAGCAGGATTTTTCGATTTTATCACCAGCAGGGTTAGATCAAGTTCCCTGCATTGGATTAAATCGAATTGTGATCATTGCCACCAAAGATGTCGAGTTTGCTTTGAGCGACATCAGTGGTGTTCATGTGCAAACTCATTTACAACGAGCCACCAGCCAATTAACGCTCAAAATTTTGGAAGAAAGAACGCCACTGGTTCGTTGTCACCGCCAGTATTTAATCAATACTAGGGCGATTAAAGAGATCAAATTATTGGACAATGGGCTGGCGGAAATCATCACCCTGAGTGATCACAAAGTGCCCGTCAGCCGACGTTATCTAAAAAATTTAAAAGAAGTTCTGGGTTTTCACTAACCGCAACGAATAGAAAATAACGGCGCTGAAGCTTTCACGCACAGCGCCATTTTTTTACTCACCAAGCAGTCGTTTCATCGCTTCTGAAGCTTGCTTCCACTGTTCAGTACTTCGCAGTTGAGGAAGATTAAAAGCACGATGTTTGAGTAGAGACTCAGCCGCTGGCACATCCAAAATCGGCAAATTATCCAACACTTCAATTTGAGCTGCGCGTTGATTGCACACTAAAATCATGTCACATCCAGCGGCTAGTGATTGATGCGCGCGCTCGGCAGGACCGCCCATGACAGATGCCCCTTCCATTGTTAAATCATCAGAAAAGACTAGCCCTTTGAACCCTAACTGCTGGCGAAGTACTTGCTTCAACCAAAACGCAGAACCGCTGGCAGGTTGATCATCATAGTGAGGATAAATCACATGTGCAGGCATCATAGCATCGAGCACTCCAGCTTCAATCTGCGCTTTGAATATCGCCATGTCCTCTTCCATCACCGTGCTGCGCTCATCATAGGGCGTCTCAAGATGCGAGTCAGCGATTACCCCGCCGTGACCGGGAAAGTGTTTACCTGTTGTTGCCATGCCAGCCTCTTTCATGCCTTGCATATAGGCTGAACTGTGGCGAATAATGCTCTGTACATCATCACCAAAAGCACGATTACCAATCGCTTTACACGCATGACCTTTATCCAATACAGGAGCAAAGCTGAGATCAATATCATGAGCAATCAACTCCGCCGCCATCAGCCAGCCACCTTGGCGAGCTAATGCTTCACCATTATTCTGCTTAGCATACTGCTGCGCGGCAGGGATCAGCGAAAACCCATCACGAAAACGCTGTACTCGCCCACCTTCTTGATCGACACCAATTAAAATCGGACGTTTTGCTGCGTGGCGAATCGCTTTATTAAGCGCAAGCAACTGCGCGTTATCGTGATAATTACGCGCAAAAAGAATGACCCCGCCGACAGTGGGATGCTCAAGAATCTCTTTGTCTTCAGCGCTCAATTCACAGCCTGCCACATCTAGCCACAACGGTCCCATGCTCACTCCAAAAATTTACTTAAACAGTTAATTTAACGAGGTTATTCGCTTTGAATTTCTATTACAATGATTTTGTTTTCGAGTTGAAGGAGAAGCGAATGAAGAGCATTGAACGCTACATTGGTGTGATGTCTGGCACCAGCATGGATGGTGTCGATACAGCGCTGGTCGAAATGGATGGCAACCAAATTCGTTTATTGGCTCACGCTGATTTCCCAATGCCAGAAGATCTCAAACAGCGTTTGCTGAATGTCTGTATTGGGCAATCAACCAATGTGCAAGAGATTGGCGAGTTAGACCACTTGCTCGGCCATCTGTTTGCTGATGCAGTCATCGCTTTACTGGCTCAATCAGGCTATCAAGCGTGCGATATTCGCGCGATTGGCTGCCATGGCCAAACGGTTTTTCATCAACCCAACGGCAATACGCCTTTTACGATGCAACTCGGTGATGCCAATATTATCAGCAGCAAAACTGGCATCGACACGGTGGCTGATTTTCGGCGCAAAGATATGGCGCTCGGCGGCCAAGGAGCGCCATTAGTCCCTGCATTTCACGACACCATTTTCAAATCAACCGATTCGAGCGTTGTAGTACTCAATATTGGCGGCATCGCTAATATTTCAGTACTGCGGCCGCAGCAAAAAGTATTAGGCTATGATACGGGCCCGGGCAATATGTTGATGGATGCGTGGTGCTTTGAACAGACAGGCCATAAATTTGATGATAATGGCATGTGGGCGAGATCAGGAAAGGTACACCAACCACTACTCGAACGTCTCAATCAAGAGCCGTACCTTGCGTTGAATGCACCGAAAAGCACGGGTCGCGAGCTGTTTAATCTCCCTTGGCTTCAGCAGATACTGGCTGAGTTTTCGTTAGCAGCAGAAGATGTTCAACGTACACTCTGTGAATACACAGCACTCACCATCGCCACGCAAGTCGCACACTACCAATGTGGGCCAGCGCCGGAATTACTGATGTGTGGGGGCGGCGCCCGTAACCCGCTATTGGTTGAACGTTTGCAGGCCCATTTAGCACACTGGCGCATCATGCCCACCAGCGATAAAGGGGTGGATAGTGACTACATGGAAGCAATGGCTTTTGCTTGGCTTGCTCAACGTCGTCTGCATAATTTACCCAGCAATCTACCAGAAGTAACCGGAGCAAGCGCTCTCGCTTCGTTAGGTGTGGTCTATTTTGCTCATTAATAAGTAAGGAATGGTATGACTAATGACGCGCTGCTCTCTGCGCTTTCTCACCTTATTTCCGAAGGTCGCAACCCTGACACAATGGATATTGACCTACTATCAGCACAAGAAATTGTAGAACGGCTCAATCAACAAGATAAACACGTTCCTCTGGCCGTCGAAAAAGTCCTTCCGGAGATCGCCTTAGCCGTGGATCGAATTACCTATGCATTCAAACATGGTGGTCGATTAATCTACATTGGCGCAGGAACCAGTGGCCGATTAGGCGTTCTTGATGCGTCTGAGTGCCCTCCAACATTTGGGGTTAGCGATCAGATGGTGATTGGTTTGATTGCCGGTGGGAAAGAGGCCATGTTCAGTGCTAAAGAAGGGGCGGAAGATTGCGCAGAACTCGGCATTCAAGATCTCAAAAGTATTCATTTTACGGATCAAGATGTGGTTGTTGGCATTGCCGCTAGTGGGCGAACACCTTATGTCATCGGTGCCTTGGAGTATGCTAATGATTTGGGCGCGACAACCATTGCCCTATCATGTAACCCGGATTCCCCGATTGCAGAATTGGCGCAAATAGCCATTAGCCCTGTCGTTGGGCCAGAAGCTCTGACCGGTTCAACGCGCTTAAAATCCGGTACAGCGCAGAAGCTGGTACTCAACATGCTCACCACCGCTAGCATGATCCGTCTTGGTAAGAGTTACCAAAATTTAATGGTCGATGTTAAGGCCACTAACCGAAAACTCATCGCCAGAGCGGTGCGAATTGTGATGCAAGCAACCGACTGTGAACGCGCTGAGGCTGAATACTTATTAGCCCAAAGCAACAACAATGTAAAAGTAGCGATATTGATGCACTTGACAGGGTTAAGTTATGCAGAAGCTATGGATAAATTGACTGAGTCTGATGGTTTTCTTCGCCGGGCAATGGAAAGCGAATAAGAGAGCCGCTAGCGGCTCTAAATCAAAAAGTCAGTTAGAAAACTCATTCCAACCCCGTTGCCATTCCATGCGAAAGCGCTGTGCTTGCTCGGTTCCTTCGCACGCACCTTCATAATATAGTCCTGACAATCCAATTTGATAGGCGAAATTGGGGTTACAATACTCGCTTAGCCCTTTAACGTATCCCGCTTCGTAATTGGCTTGTTGCACCGAACCCAGCTCAGAAAGCTTTTTATAGCTGCGCTGAGTATGACCTGTGACTCCATCTTGATAACCAATTTGTTGCCAATCTCCGTTTTGTGCTAATTCAGCATCAGAGGCCGCACACCCAACCATCAATATAACAGCGCACAATACACTTAATTTTTTCATTGTTGTCCTTAAGTTCTTATTTTCATTCAATTAGCCTAGCAGATTGCTTGTAAGATGCCACTCATTGCCTCCCAGCAGCAAAGCATTATTGATCCAGATGATGAGACGAGCCCTAAACCACTTATTGTGTGAAATAGCCACTTAACTGGCTATAGTGCCGCTCACTGGAAAAGCAGATGTTTCTCGTCACAGAGCCCTTTATTATCCACAGTGAGCTTAATTCATTCATAAAGGACAATTGCTATGATGTGGTTTCTTACCTGTGTCGCAGCCCTACTGGCCGGATACTTTATCTACGGCGCTTTTGTAGAAAAAGTATTTGGTATTAACGAGAACCGTAAAACACCGGCCCACACCATGAGTGATGGCGTGGACTATGTTCCTATGTCGACCAAAAAAGTCTACTTGGTACAATTGCTTAATATTGCTGGCGTAGGCCCAATTTTCGGCCCAATCATGGGCGCACTCTATGGTCCTGCAGCAATGTTGTGGATTGTCGTTGGCTGTATTTTTGCAGGTGCGGTGCATGACTACTTTTCAGGCATGTTGTCGGTACGCAATGGCGGCGCTTCAGTGCCCACCATTACTGGCCGTTACCTAGGCAATGGCGCCAAACATTTTATGAACATTTTTGCCATTGTACTGCTACTGCTTGTGGGGGTTGTTTTCGTTTCTGCGCCTGCGGGGATGATCACCAATCTGATTAACGAGCAAACGAGTCTAACGGTGAGCATGACCTCAATGGTGGTGATCATTTTCGCTTACTACATTCTCGCCACCATCGTTCCTGTCGATAAAATCATCGGCCGTTTCTACCCACTGTTCGGCGCATTGTTGATCTTTATGTCGGTTGGCTTAATGACCGCGATTGCACTTTCCAGTGAACACACTGTGATGGGCGGTTTTGAAATGAGCGACATGTTCAGCAACATGAACCCGAACGACCTACCACTTTGGCCAGCGCTCTTTATCACGATTGCTTGCGGTGCTATCTCTGGTTTCCATGCAACTCAGTCGCCATTGATGGCTCGCTGTATGGAAAATGAAAAAAATGGCCGCTTCGTGTTTTACGGTGCCATGATTGGTGAAGGCATTATCGCACTTATCTGGTGTGCGATTGCACTCTCTTTCTTTGGCTCATTGGAAGGATTATCAGAAGCGGTGAAAAACGGCGGCCCGGGTAACGTTGTGTACAGCGCATCCTTTGGCTTATTAGGTGTGTTTGGCGGCATCATCGCCTTCTTGGGTGTGGTTATCCTACCGATCACCTCAGGCGACACTGCATTTCGCTCTAGTCGTTTGATCTTGGCTGAATATTTCAATATGGAACAAAAAACGCTGCGTAATCGCTTGTTCATGGCACTGCCGCTGTTTGTTTTGGGTGCCATTCTCACTCAAGTGGATTTCGGTATTATTTGGCGCTACTTCGGTTTTGCCAACCAAACCACAGCAGTAATGATGCTTTGGACCGCTTCCGCCTATTTACTACGCCATAACAAACTGCATTGGATTGCGACTATCCCCGCGATGTTTATGACCACGGTTTGTGCCACCTTCATTCTTAATAACAGTGCATTAGGCTTTGGCTTACCGATGCAAGCATCAACCATTGCCGGTATTTTGTTCTCACTGTCCGTAACCATATATGTAATTAGAATCTCCAAAGGTAAAGGCGACATCGAACTTACCGATGAAGAAAAACCGAAAGCAGTCACAGAAACTGCATAGTGTGAATGACGCTTCGCTTGCGTTATAGAAAAGGGCTTCCATTTGGAAGCCCTTCTTCTTTTATTGGTACGTCTAATTCAAATACTTTTTATTGACTAGTCGATTTGCTTGATTTGCAGCTCTTTGGGCACTTCAAAAAACATGTTCTCTTCTCGTCCAAGCACTTCTTCAACCGATTGAGCACCAAGCTCTTTAATTCGATCTAGGATCTGATTCACTAATGCTTCGGGTGCCGATGCGCCGGCCGTGACGCCAACGGTTTTCTTACCATCAAACCACGTTGGATCAATATCTTCAGGGCAATCAATCAAGTAACCCGGCGTTCCGAGCTTTTCCGCCAATTCTTTTAAACGCGTAGAGTTTGATGAGTTTTTCGAGCCCACCACCACCACCAAATCAACATCCAATGCAAGTTGACGCACCGCATCTTGGCGGTTTTGTGTCGCGTAGCAGATATCATCTTTCCGTGGTCCCTGAATATCCGGAAACACTTCACGCAATTTATCAATCACATCGGCTGTTTCATCCACCGACAAGGTGGTTTGGCTAACATAATGTAAATTAGTCGGATCTTTAACGATAGCTTTTAGCGTTTCAACATCTTCCGGTTTTTCAACCAAGTACATGCCGCCTTTTTTACTGGCGTATTGGCCCATGGTTCCTTCCACTTCAGGATGACCTGCATGGCCAATCAGCACTACTTCCATACTGCGGCGACTGGCTCGAGCCACTTCCATATGCACTTTAGTCACCAAAGGGCAAGTGGCATCAAACACGGTTAATGCACGCGCTTTCGCTTCAAGTCTCACTGCTTGCGAAACGCCATGAGCAGAAAAGATCACAATATTGTCATCAGGTACTTCGTGTAAGTCCTCAACAAAAATGGCCCCGCGCTGCTTCAGCCCTTCCACCACAAAGCGGTTATGCACCACTTCATGCCGTACATAAATCGGAGGCTGATACAGCTCAAGTGCGCGTTCAACAATGCTGATCGCACGATCAACACCGGCGCAAAAACCACGAGGGTTGGCTAACAATATTTTCATTTCATTGCTCATTGAATAGGGTTATCGCAAGTTGCCAATTATTCTACAGACAAAATTTCAACATCAAAAATGACATCTTGTCCTGCAAGTGGGTGGTTAAAATCAACCGTTACCGAATCGCCCGCAATAGCGGTGATAATACCAGGAATTTCTAAGCCATCGCGGCCACTAAACGCCATAATCGTGCCAACTTCCACCTCAGTATTACCGGCAAATTTGGCGCGATCCATATGGTGGATGTTATCTGGGTTAGACAAACCAAACGCGTCTTCGGCTTTTAACTCAATGGTTTTGGATTCTCCGGCACTCAGACCGATTAAGCACAACTCAAAATTGTCGCTTAGACTGCCATCACCAATAACCAATTTCGCTGGTTTGCCCATATTATGAGTGCTATCCGCAATAGAGCCATCTTTTAATTTAATGGTGAAGTGTAGGGTTACCGCACTGTTTGCTTTTATTGTCGTCACGTGATTTCTCTTTATTTATTTTAGTGTGGAGATAAGGCATCCATAACGACATAAAAATGCCCGTTTTTAGTACGCCTATCGCCACCGTATTTTTAGAGATGAAGAGTAAACAAAAAGCGCCACCTGAATCAACAGACAGCGCTTAGGGTTATTCAACTATTTTAGCCATTATGAGTGCGCATCGTCTTTTTTACGAAAGCCATCAAGGATAATCATTGCTGCACCAAGGCAAATGGCACTGTCAGCCAAGTTAAACGCTGGCCAGTGATAATTGCCCCAGTAGAAATCAAGATAATCAACCACAAAACCGTGCACGATACGATCAAACACGTTGCCGATTGCGCCACCAATAATCATGGCATAAGCGATATTATGCCACTTCTCTTGCGCAGGCAGCTTACTCATCCAGTAAGTGAGGAGCCCCGTCACAGCAAAGGCAATAGCGGTAAACAACCAACGTTGCCAACCCGCTTGATCGCCTAAAAAGCTAAATGCCGCACCATAGTTATGTACATAAAGTAGGTTAAAAAAAGGCATTACTTCGATGCGATTTGCCCAACCATACCCCATGTTATCCATGACCATCAGCTTTATACCGACATCAAGGGTAAAGACCAGAAGCGCTAGCCATAGCCAGCGAACTCCTGATTGTTTCCAAGTAAGCGTCTGCTCTGCCATATTGAATCCCAATATTATTAAGCGAACTTACGAACTTCGCCTTCACCATCCACGTTCGACACACAACGGCCACAAATAGTTTCATGACCAGTGATAGTGCCAACGTCAGGAGTATGATGCCAACAGCGATCGCACTTCTCTGCTTCCGTTGCGCTCACCAACACAAACAAACCTGTTGTTTCCGTTGCTTGTGCCGCATCGCTTTTCTCAGCCAGAGGCTTCACTATCGCTTTTGATGTCAGCAGTACAAAACGCAGTTCATCTTCAAGCTTGTTCAACTGAGCCACTAAAGCATCATCAGCAAACAGCACCACTTCAGCTTGTAATGAGCCACCAATGATTTTTTCACTACGAGCGGTTTCAAGCAACTTGTTCACCGAGCTACGAACTTTTTGCATCTCTGCCCAAAATTCATTGTTCAACTCTTCGCCTTCAGTTAACCCAAACAGACCTTCAAACCACTCACCCGTGAAGACAAATTTTTCACGCGGCTCGCCATTAGCTTGCATCGCTGGCATTTCGTTCCAAATTTCATCAGCCGTAAATGACATGATCGGTGCCATCCAACGAACCAAAGCCTCAACGATGTAATACAGCGCCGTTTGACAGCTACGCTGTGCATGTGCACCTTGTTTAGCGGTGTATTGGCGATCTTTAATCACATCAAGGTAGAACGAACCCATTTCAATTGAGCAGAAGTGCATCAAACGTTGGATCACGCCATGCGTATTATACTCTTCATATGCTTTGACAATTTCTTGTTGCGCCGCAAAGGCACGGCCTACGGCCCAGCGATCCAGCGACACCATCTCGTCAGCTGCAACCATATCCGTTGCTGGGTTAAACCCATTGAGGTTGGCTAAGAAGAAACGTGCTGTATTACGGATACGGCGATAAGCATCCGCCGAACGTTTTAGAATTTCGTCAGAAACCGCCACTTCACCAGTGTAATCAGTCGATGCAACCCATAGACGCAGGATGTCTGCACCCAGTTTATTGGTGACATCTTTTGGCGCAACCACGTTGCCGATTGATTTTGACATCTTGCGGCCATGACCATCGACCACAAAGCCATGCGTCAATACTTGTTTGTAAGGCGCAGCACCTTTCATTGCTACCGATGAAATCAATGAAGATTGGAACCAACCACGATGCTGATCTGAACCTTCAAGGTACAGATCTGCACCGTGACCATTGAACTCTTCGCGCTTATCAACAACGGCGTAGTGAGTCACACCAGAGTCGAACCACACATCCAGCGTATCGAGTACTTTTTCGTAATGCTTGGCATCTTCTTCGCCCAAGATCTCAGCAGTGTCAACATCCCACCACGCTTGAATCCCTTTTTGTTCTACCAATTGCGCCACTGTTTCAATCAGCGCAGGGCTATTAGGATGAAGTTCTGCCGTCTCTTTATGCACAAATAGCGCAATCGGTACACCCCAAGTACGCTGACGAGAAATACACCATTCAGGACGACCTTCAATCATTGCTTCGATGCGGCTTTGACCCCATTCAGGCATCCACTGTACACCTTTGATCGATTCTAGAGCTTGGGCGCGCAGACCGGCTTGCTCCATAGAAACAAACCATTGTGGTGTTGCACGGAAAATGATTGGGGTTTTATGACGCCAGCAATGAGGATAACTATGCTCGTAGGCATGGTGGTGCAACAAAGCACCTTTTTCTTTCAGTACTTCAAGTACAGAGTCATTCGCTTTAAACACATGTTGACCAGCAAATAGCTCGGTGTCTGCTAGATATACGCCGTTTGAACCGACAGGGTTGGCTACTTCAAGGCCGTATTGCTGACCGACCACGAAGTCTTCTTGACCATGACCAGGTGCAGTATGAACGACACCAGTACCCGATTCAGTAGTTACGTGCTCACCCAAAATCGCAGGCACAGTAAATGCGTAAAATGGATGATTAAAAGACATTAGTTCAAGGTCTGCGCCTCGGCAAAAACCAAGATTGTGGTAATGACTGATACCAGCACGATCCATGACACTTTTTGCAAGTTCTGACGCAACGATAATACGTTCAGCAGAGCGTTCACCGTCTGCTTCAATTTGCAGCAAAACATATTCAAGATCATCACGTAAGCAGACTGCGCGGTTAGCTGGCAAGGTCCAAGGTGTGGTTGTCCAAATGACAATCGACACTTGACCGTGGCCGGCGTGATCAGCCGCGAGCGTGAACTTTTCAAGCAGCGCCGCTTCATCGGCTGCTTTGAATCGTACGTCAATCGAAGGTGACACTTTATCTTTGTATTCAACTTCCGCTTCAGCCAGTGCTGAACCACAATCAGTACACCAGTGAACAGGTTTGAAACCTTTCAGCAGGTGGCCTTTATCGGCAATTTTACCCAATGCGCGAATAATGTTCGCTTCGGTGGCGAAATCCATGGTGCGATAAGGTTTATCCCACTCACCCATGATGCCCAAACGCTTAAAGCTCTCTTTCTGGCCTTCCACTTGACCTGCTGCATATTCACGGCATTTTTCACGAAACTCAGCCGCGGTCACTTTCTGGCCCGGTTTGCCGACTTTTTTCTCTACCATCAATTCGATAGGTAGCCCGTGACAGTCCCAACCTGGGATGTAAGGCGCGTCAAAACCAGATAAGGTTTTCGATTTGATAATAATGTCTTTAAGAATCTTATTCAGTGCGTGACCAATATGAATATCACCGTTGGCATAAGGAGGGCCATCGTGCAATACGAAAGATTTTTTGCCTTTTTTGGCTTTACGGATTTCGCCGTAAAGATCTTCTTGATACCAACGCTTTAACATTTCTGGCTCACGTTTAGCCAGATCGCCACGCATTGGAAACCCTGTTTCAGGTAGGTTCAGGGTATCTTTATAATCACTCATCGATTCTTAATTCCGTTATATTGGGCGACGTTAGACATGATATTAATCGGTGGAATAATCCGACTAATTCTTTAGCTGATGCAACCACACCCTTGCCGCATCAGCATCCAATTCAATTTGTTGCTTTAACGCTCCAAAAGATTCAAATTTCTTTTCATCTCGAAGCTTATGTAAAAGTGCCACTTCTAGCTGTTTGCCATATAAATTGGCATGAAAGTCAAACAAGTGTACTTCAAGTTGTTGGCGAACCCCGTTGACTGTTGGCCTATTACCAATATTGGCAATTCCTCCGATAGGCGAGTTATCAAGGCCATAGACATTGACGACGTAAACACCAGAGACCGGTGAAACACAGCGCTTAAGCGGAATGTTCGCTGTAGGAAAACCAATGGTTCGCCCTAACTTTTGACCATGCGACACTCGACCACTGATACCATAATCACGACCGAGCATCTGCTTAGCTAACACTAAGTCATCGCTTGCTAAAGCGTTACGAATAGCAGTACTACTCACTCTTTGTTGTTGCAAGCAAAAACTGTGGGTACTTACCACCTCAAAACCAAACTGTTGTCCAGCTTGCTGCAGCATACTGAAATTACCTTGGCGATTTTTACCAAAACAAAAATCATCACCAATCACCAGAAACTTAACACCCAACTGAGCGACCAACAAGTCACGAATAAAAGCTTCTGCCGTTAAATTAGCAAAGTGCTGGTTAAAATTCACACATAACAATCTGTCAACCGACTGCTTGTTCAATTGCACAAATTTATCACGTAATCGAGTTAATCGAGCTGGTGCATTGTGCTTGGCAAATAATTCTAATGGCTGCGGTTCAAACGTCATGACCACCGAAGGTAAACCCAATAATTGCGCTTTCTTGGATACTTGCTTCAAAACTTGCTGATGTCCTAAATGAACACCATCAAAGTTTCCGATGGTTAATACACAGCCATGATGCTGTGGCTTGATATTGTGAATGCCGCGAATCAATTCCATTAGAAAATGCTTAAAACCTATAGTTCTCAATTAGCAAGGTGCGAAACCGACGGATTATATACTAATCACCATTAATCTGTCGCCGCTTTTAAGTCTTTTAAACGCACGCCAAGCACGGCTAGGCAAAGCAAATAACTGACCGCACCGATACTGATCAGCATCACCAATGATGTAGCCCTCTGTGTCAGGCTCCACTCTAGCCACGTTGACATTTCTTCCAATTGCCAAACAATGACCACAACCATCGCACTGCTGGCTACCATTAACCGAACAATAAAACCAATAGTTTTACGGGTGATCTGATACACCCCTTGCACATGTAACCCTCGGTAAAGCAGTGCCATGTTGATAAAAGCAGATAATGACGTAGCTAACGCCAAACCAACATAACTTAAATGCCACGCTAAAAGTGCATTGAAGACCATATTAGAGATCATGGCGATAATGCCATAACGAACTGGCGTTTTGGTGTCTTGCCGAGAGTAATACCCTGGTGCAAGCACTTTGATCAGCATAAAACTGATCAAGCCCAAACCAAATGCATAGAGTGACAACGCCGTTTGATTGACATCATTCGGGGTAAACTCACCTCGCATAAATAGCACCATAAGCATCGGTTTTGCCAACACAATCAGGCCTAACATCGCAGGAAAACCGAGCAGACAAACCATACGAATACCCCAATCCATGGTTTGCGAAAATCCTTCGCTGTGGGCATCAACATGTTTACGGGATAATGCAGGCAAAATAACGGTAGCGATCGCAATACCAAATAAGCCTAACGGAAATTCTAGCAAACGGTCTGAATAGTAAAGCCAGCTGATGGAGCCCGTTTGTAAGAAGCTGGCAATGAAGGTGTCCAGCAATAAGTTAATTTGACTGACCGATACCCCAAAAAGAGCGGGCAACATCAAAGTGCGAATTTTCACAACCCCCGGTTCATTCCAACCCCATTGAGGCCAAACCAATAAACCTGCTTTGAGCAAAAATGGAATTTGAAATAGAAACTGGACCAATCCCCCAAGAAGGACGCCAATCGCCAAGCCAATTTCCGGTTGCTGTAAGTGCGGCGACAAAAACCAAGCGCAACCGATGATCATCACATTCAAAAATACAGGGGTAAAAGAAGAGACGGCAAACTTGCCCAGGGTATTGAGAATCGCTCCTGATAAAGCAACAAAAGTGATGAACCATAAGTAAGGAAAAGTGATTTTTAATAATAAACTCGCAAGCTCAAACTTATGCGCATCAGGACCATCATTAAGCCAATCTAAAAACCAACCAGCCCCAAACAGTGCCGTGACCGCACCAGAGCATAAGATCCCCGCAACAGTCACCAAAGTGACAATAACCCCCAATGTGCCAGATGCTTTAGCGATCAGCTCGCGTGTTTTATTGATATCTCCGGATGAATGGTATTCGGTCAGTACTGGAACAAACGCTTGAGAAAAAGCCCCTTCGGCAAATAGCCGACGTAAAAAGTTAGGAATTTTATTAGCAAAGAAAAAAACATCGGCACTCGCACCTGCCCCCATCAAATTCGCAACAACTACGTCACGAACTAGGCCCAACACACGAGAAATCAACGTCATAGCACTGACAATCAAGCCAGATTTGAGTAGGCGTTTGCTCACTATTACCTCGAAAAACAAGCCAAAACGTCATTATCCACAGCAACACATAAGGAATGTCAGTGCGAGATCAGATAAGTATTAGCATTGGAAAAAAAATACTGTTAGAATCCCCGCATCTTAACCGCGATGACCTTCCTATACCAAAATTTGTTTGGCCTAGAACGGTTTTTGCACAAATCATTTGACAATTGAGAGCAAATAAGGGATATTCCCCGCCCTTAAATTGTCACCGAACTAAGTTTTTGGGAGTTAGACCCTTGGCAAATAGTAAATCTGCTAAGAAGCGCGCTATCCAAGCTGAGAAACGTCGTCAGCATAATGCTAGCCGTCGTTCTATGATGCGCACTTACATGAAGAAAACCATCGCAGCTATCGCAGCTGGCGATAAAGAAGCTGCAACTGCTGCATTTGCTGCAGTTACACCAATCCTTGACCGTATGTCGACTAAAGGTCTTGTTCACAAGAACAAAGCTGCTCGCCATAAGTCTCGTTTCGCTGCAGCAATCAAAGCTCTATAATTTAGACTTGGTTCCACGCGAAAATAAAAACCGGCTAAGGCCGGTTTTTTTATATCTGCAGCGTAAAGTAAAGTATTTGCTCTAATTTCAATATAAAAAATCCGAACTATGTTACTGAAACATAATTTCGGATTGTGTATTTTTCAAAACACTAGCGGCAGTATAGACC
>NZ_CAWNHY010000284.1:0-16204 GCF_963874335.1 Vibrio sp. V10_P2A27P122
AAACAAAAAGCGGGATCAGGGAATTTCGCCCGGTTTGTGGGGTCGGGAATGTGTTTAAGAGACAGGCCTCCCCCTGATTAAATAAACCAGAAAAAAATCCCACAAGAGCTCCTTTAAGACTTGCTTGTTTCAATAATCGGCTTCTCGAACCACTCTAGTTCTAAGTTATCGTCAAAGCGCAATTGGCCTAGAATGATAGGAATATCATCTTCTCTGTGTCTACGTCGATCATTAACGATCATGCTTTCCGCCGATTCAACGGCAACTTGTGCATTCTCTTTAAGTATGACCAATTTTTCTTCAGGTAGCGCAGAGAGAAAATCTATGTCGTATCGAATATAGATCGGTCTCAATTGAGCAAGGGATAAGCATGCGAGATCGGCAAGCTGCTCATTATCATAGTGATTTACATACTTATCTTCAGCCAATACGCGTCCGACAAGTGTTTCCATGTAATTATGTACATCAACACTGATTTGCATCCTTACACTCCTTCCTCTTCGTACTAATCAAAATATTTAGATAGAACTTAGCAGTAACAACTTAGCGTACCTTGGTGATTTTATACAACTTTTAGATGCGTTGTCGTCTAAACTTTGTTCAAGTGCTCGCTTTCATTTAGTAAGTCTAGCAAAAAGCTTGGCAATCTATTAAATAAAAGTATGCTATGGGCCTTATTATCAATTTTAATTTTAAATGCCACAAAGGTCATATTTGTATTATTAATGCCGACAAGTTTTGTATCATCTCATTGGTTTCGATTCTTATTCCCAATAGGGTTGCTAATAGCCATTATGTTGGGGATGGAAAACGTCATTCTGATCACTAGCGCCAATATTGGCTTCGCTAGTAACCTGCCTTATATTCTTTTCACGGTAGCAATCGCATTAGGACACATTTTTAAGCAAGGGCGTTTGGCTATGATCTCGACAGCGATGATGGTGGCCTACGCAATCATCCAGTGGCGCTTACAGATGCCCCTTTCTACGGGAACAACCTTGCTAGAGCTTTCGTTATTAAGTTTGTTATTACCCGTTTTGTGTTTAGTACCTTATGCGTTAGGAAGTAATGCTACTGTATTGAGTAAAACTTATGGCTTATACATCGCTATTTTGCTGCTGTTAATGTTTTGGGCCGTTGTTACTTTGATGTACGTCAGTGATGGCGGATTTGAGAATTTTAGCCAGGTTTTGTTAGTAACTATACCGAAAATATCGAAATTGCCATTTTTGTTGGTGATGTACCTCTTGGCATTAATTGGGGTCTCCGCAATATTTGTGCTCACGCGAAACCAGATCTTAGACACCAGCATTTACGCCAGTATTTTACTCTCCTCCGTCACCTTTATTTTTTTCCACGTGAGTTATATCTCAAGCACACTTTTCTCTCTAGCCGGGGTTTTATTGATCTTATATCTAATTTCGGCGGGCCATAAAATGGCATTTATTGATCGCTTAACGGGTATCCCAGGTCGCCACGCCTTAGATCTTGACATCAAATACTTAGGCAAAAAATATGCGATAGCGATGCTAGATATAGACCATTTTAAGCAGTTCAATGATCACTATGGTCATGACACTGGCGATGATGTGCTTAAGTTGATTGCTAGCCGTTTATTGTTGACTCAAGGAAACGCACGTGTTTATCGCTACGGTGGTGAAGAGTTTACCATCCTATTTAAAGGAAAAAATGCACAGCAAGCTGCAATCTACTTAGATTTGCTTCGCAAAGATATTGAACAGTACCAAATGGTCATTAGGAACGCAGAAGACAGACCAAAAGACGATAAGCTCGGTTCCAAGAAGCGTGAGCAGAAAACACCATCAAATCTTGTCTCTATTACGGTTAGTATTGGCGTTGCTGATAGCTACGCCTCAGAAAAACCTGAAGCAGTGTTAAAAATTGCGGATCAAGCGCTCTATAAAGCTAAACAAAACGGCAGAAATAGAGTTGAAGTATGAACAGTTACCTTGATTTAATGCATCACATTTTGGTATAGAAATCGCAAAATTTGATACTCAACAAGGCGTACATCACATTCACAGAAACTTCATTAGATTGTGCAAAATACTTTGGTTAAGTTATTCATGTTGCAACTGTTTCGCAACGTCAAAACAACATAGCAAGAGTAAGATTATGAGTGAAAAAGTAAACGGAATTGTAAAGTGGTTCAACCAAGATAAAGGTTTTGGCTTTATTACCCCAGATAATGGCAGCAAAGATGTATTTGTACATTTTTCCGCTATTACGGGTGAAGGGCGCCGCAACTTAGTCGATGGCCAAAAGGTGAGTTTTGTAATCACTGATGGTCAAAAAGGGCCACAAGCAGAAAGCGTCAGTCCCGTTTAAATTTTTAAAAAGAACGACTCTAATCCACTCTTTCTAGGGTGGATTTTTTGTTTCTAGTAGACTGGATAAATACGAGAATATTGGAGCGGGCAGCGGGAATCGAACCCGCATCATCAGCTTGGAAGGCTGAGGTAATAGCCATTATACGATGCCCGCGCACCGAATTGACGCTGTCACTATGCCACAGTTAGCAAAAAAGAAAACCCATTTTTTATCAAAACCCGTTCAAGCGAACAGTAAATAAACAAAGTAAATTCAATTGGTTGAGATTTGTGTGCTTTTGGTTATTTTTAACTCAATTGAATATCTACTCTTGCGTTTAAATTTTGAACTTTTCCATTTCTTGATTGAGTACAGTGACATTATCTTTTACTTGCGCTGACGTTTGGTTTGAGATTTGGCTAATACTTGCCACACTTTCCACCGAATTGACAACTTCTTGCATGAATTGAGTCATTTGGTGTGTTGATTGTTGTTGCAGATCGGCCGCCGAGGATAACTGGTGCATTTCCTTATCTAACGCCGTTATTTTTCCTTGTACGTCCATCATTTTGTTGAAGGCGTGGATGGTCTGCGCCGCACCTTCATTGGCAAGGTTCTGACTCATGTTAATTTCATTGACCACAGCCGCAGTCGCTGACTGTATGGCGTTTATAATAGTGTTAATTTCTGTGGTTGATTGAGTGGTTCGAGTCGCCAGCAGCCTAACTTCATCCGCTACCACAGCAAAGCCTCGTCCATATTCTCCGGCTCTTGCGGCCTCAATCGCCGCATTTAAGGCCAGAAGGTTAGTTTGTTCCGCTAATCCCTCTATTACTTCGGTCACACGCCCAATCGATTCGCTTTCTCGACTAAGATCGAGCACCAATTGCGTTGCCTTTTGTATGGTTTGATCAAGCTTATCAATACTTTTTCTATTTTGTTCTAGCGCCGAGGCACCCTCTTTGAGCTCATTTTGTGATAACAAAAGAGATTGCGTAGATTGTTCTGCTTTTTCTGCGGTCGCCATAGAATACTGCGCCACATCGCTCAAACGTACTGTAACCTGCTCAATACTTGCTCGCTGCTGCTGTACTTGCTGCCGAGTGTTTGAGTTATAGTTCAGAAGCTCATCCATGTTTTGACTGACCTGTTGCGCTTTGGTACTGACTCCCTGAACGATCGTTCGCAGTGAGTTGTTCATATTGTTTATCGCGGCGGTAAGCTGAGATAGCTCGTCGCTACCTTCACACAAAAGTGCTGGTTGAGAGACATCTCCTGCCGCAATGATTTCGGCTCTCTTTCCGATTCGACTCACTCTGCGGCCGATATTCTTACCTAAGTAATTGGAAAGCAAAACAGCAACTGAAACAGTCACGGCAATCATGATAAATAACACGTTAATCACATTACTAATGCTACGACTCATCCTTTCGCCACTTTGCTCTGCTTTTGATTGTTGAGTGGCGATAACATCTTCAAGACGGTTAGTCATTTTATCTACGGCAGGCATAAGTTGTGTGGCCATTTTTTGATTGACGCCGTTCCATTGCTCAGATTGGCGTATTGCAATCACCTGCTGTGCGAGTGGGAAATAAAGCTGCTGCATCTCATTAAATAATGACCAAAGACTCTGTTCATCATCCGATAGCAAAGAGGACTTTTCCACAATTTCAGCAACAGATTGGTTATGAGAGTTAATTAAGTCTTGATATTTTTCGAGATGTTCAGGCTTCGCATACAGTAAGAAATCTCGCAACGATGCCAGTGCATTAGCTAACGAATTATAGCTGTCAGCATACAATTTAAAGAGACGTTTCCGCTCCCCTCCTTCTTTGTTAGTCGACTCGTCGTTAATCAGCCCTTGTAACTGGTCAAGGGCAACTTCTGCTATGGGGGCGGCCTCGTTAATGAATAATGTGTGGGCAGGTAAATTATCCTCACTTTGGCTCAGTAATACGATGCCTTGGATATGCGCTTTGATTGCTGCCCATTCGCTTATGATCGCGGTGTATTGCTCACTGAGAATCAGCGTTTCTAACACCGGTACCGTTTTGTCCATCTGTCCAATAATAGTTTCAAGTTTTGTCAGTTGCGTTGCACCCACTGCACTTTGAGAACCCACCAATAAATAGGCGCGTAACGTTGAAATAACCTCTTGCATCGACTGCTGAATATTTCGGCTAGTATTCACGGTTGGCAGATCCGTTTGCAGCAATGAATTGGTGTGAGTTTCGACTTGCGTAATACTGCGATAGGTAAAAAAGGTCGAAATGATAAGAAGCACCACCAGCAATAAAAAACTTAATTGCAACTTCCCTGATATCGAGAGTTTCATCCTTTGACTCCTCAAAATTTTCTTCGTTTAACTATAGCGGGTTCAATGGGTTTATTAAATGCGTATAGCCAATGCGAGTCTACCGTATACTCGTCTTATAACCCTAAATTGATCATTGTGCGTTCAGTTGTGGCGTTTATTCCACTCGGGCGATTTATCATCCCTAATGCGCTATTTTCATCGTTTTGTGGTGCATTTTGTTAATCTTTGCTTTAATTGGGACAAATATTCCTAAATTTCTCATGTTATGTCTTTTCATCGACTTATTATTCTTAGCATCGTGTTTTTTTCAGGATGTGCAATGTATGCGGGCTTGAACTATGACCAACTGTTTGGTGAAGCAAGCGTTCAGTCAAGACAATCGCCAGTAGATTCAAAAGAAGCCTCTTTCTTTTTAAATGATGTTAAACCCATCATCGATCAGCGCTGCGTGGTCTGTCACGCCTGTTATGATGCGCCCTGCCAGCTAAAAATGTCTTCAGTTGAAGGGATTGATCGTGGAGCCAGTAAAGCGTTGGTTTATCATGGTACGCGTCTGACGGCGTCGGCTCCTACCCGTTTGTTTGAAGATGCACAATACACAGAGCAGTGGCGAAATTTTGGTTTTCATCCTGTGCTGAACGAGAGATCTCAAACGCCTACCGCAAATCTAGAAGCAGGATTAGTCGCGAAATTATTAATGCAAAAAGAGGAACATCCGTTACCAGAACAAGATCAGCTAAAAGGTTTTGATTTTTCGATAGATCGCGAACAAGTTTGTCCAACAATTGAAGAGTACGGACAGTACAAACAAGATCACCCAACGTGGGGAATGCCTTATGGCATGCCAAATCTTAGCCCTCTTGAATACAATACGCTACTCACGTGGCTAAGAGATGGCGCAATCATGAATGGCCATATTCCGCTCACTTCTGATCAGGAGAAATCGGTTGCGCAATACGAAAACTTTTTAAATAAAGGTACAGCAAAGAATCAGTTAATGGCTCGTTATATCTACGAGCATCTTTTTCTTTCTCACCTTTATTTTTCTGAACTTGCTGGTCAGCCTAGATTTTTCACTTTGATACGTTCGACAACGCCCCCGGGCGAGCCTGTTAACCGAATTGCGACAAGGCGTCCTTACGATAATCCTGGTGTAGAACGCGTCTACTACCGTTTGATCCCTGAGCAAGGCAGTATCGTAGATAAAACTCATTTACCCTATGCGTTGAATAAAAAACGTCTTGATGATTGGCAAGCATGGTTCATTCAACCTAATTATCAAGTCTCGGTTTTGCCTAGCTATGATATTGAAGTTGCCGCCAATCCGATGACGGCATTTGATGCCCTTCCGGTTAAAGCACGCTTTCGATTTATGTTAGACAATGCTCAAAACACCATCATGGCTTTCATCAAAGGGCCAGTGTGTCGTGGCCAGCTAGCCCTGAATGTTATTAACGACCATTTTTGGGTGTTCTTTCTAGACCCAGAGAAAGCTGATTTACCCGAAGTGAATCAATTTTATCGATCGCAAGCCGCGAATCTAAAACTGCCAAGCGAGTTGGAAAGTAACACGTTGCCTATTACTCATTGGGTCCGTTATGCGCATCAACAAGCACGTTATTTGAAGGCAAAGTCTGAATTTACTAATCATCAGTGGTTCAAAAATGGCGAGAACTTAACCACGGATGTACTGTGGATGGGTGATGGCTATAACCCGAATGCGGCACTGACTATTTTTAGGCATTTCGATAGTGCATCGGTAGTGCAAGGTTTAGTGGGAGAAAAACCCAAAACAGCATGGGTGTTAGACTATGCCCTACTAGAAAGAATCCATTATTTACTGGTGGCGGGTTTTGATGTTTACGGCAATTTCGGCCACCAGCTCATTACTCGCATGTTTATGGATTTTCTGCGTCTTGAAGGTGAAAGTAATTTTGTCTCTCTGCTGCCTAGAGAGATAAGGCACCAAGAGCAGTCAAGTTGGTATCAAAATCAAAGCACTCAACTCAGTGACTTTTTGCAACGTAACGTTGCCCCTTTTGATCAACCGACCAGTATTGTTTACCACACGCAAGATCCAAAATCTGAGTTGTTTGATCTTTTGAAGTCTGAGCTTCAACCTGTGTTATCAAATCGTTATTCGATAATTGACACTGGTTTTTCAAAGCGTAGTGAACAGATGTTAAATAGCATTAATAAGATCAAAGGTGAAGGGTTGTTGGCTGTGCCACAAATTATGATGTTGATGATCACGGCTGAAAACGGAGAGGATCAACTGTTTACTTTGTTACACAATAACGCCCATCTCAATATTTCAAGTCTATTTGATGAACAAAGCAACCGTGACCCAGCGAATGATGATTTGACTCTAGTGAGAGGTGTCATTGGCAGTTACCCTTCTGCTTATTTGTCATTGCATGAACACGAGATCGCAGAATTGGTGATGCTATTGAGTAAAATGCAAAATGAGCAGGACTACGTTAAGTTGCTCGATAGGTTCGCCATTCGCCGCAGTTCTTCGAAGTTTTGGCCGTTCAGCGATAAAGTTCATGCATGGTATCGAAAAAATCAACCTGTCGAATCTGGTTTACTTGACTACAATAGATTTGAAAACAGATAAAAGTCACCTTTAATGGGTGAGATGAGAGGTGCCAAATGACCATACGCGACAGCATTGAAGCACTAGAACAACAAATTTATGTAGCCTGTTCTGAAGGTGACTATGAGACAGTTAATCAGTTAGAACATCAGTTGGAAGTGTTACTGTATAAGGCACAACACCCTTTTGATGATGATCCTAATGGGTTAAATAGCGGTTCGACAACAAATGACGAATGGCGCTGAATAAAAGACGGGAGCCATATCGCTCCCGTCTATTTATCAGATCATTAAAAAACAGAAAATTAGAAAAAGTCTATTGAGTTACGGCCACTTTCAGCATCTTTGCTTTTAGGTGCATCGGAGTTCTCTTTCTTTGTGGTCGTCGGCTTATTTCTAGCCGGTTTGGTTTTTGACGCCTTTTGCTTCGGCTTAGGCACATTTGTTGCTGCCACTACCGACGTCACATCAGTTTCAGGTACTTCAGTCACGGGTTGATCACACAATACAACGTAGTACTCCTGGTTAAATTCAAGAAAATCCCCATTGTACATTTTACGTCGTTTTCGAGTTTCAAGTTCTCCATTGACTGCCACGTAACCATCGCTAATCAGGAATTTTGCTTGCCCGCCACCATCCACTAGGTTAGCAATCTTTAACACCTTATAAAGCTCAATAGGTTGCGACGAAACTTCAATACCAATCGCCTCTATTTCAATTTCTTCGTTTTCTAATGTGTCTTTATCGTTAATCATTACGTTTTTCTTATCACGAATTTTCACGCAGTGTAATGCTAAATGCACAAATTAGGAACCACAGTTAAATACTTCAACTGAACTTATAAGCCCACCGTTTTGTCATACACACATCACTCAGGTTACCTTGTCACCATTTTCTGAATGCGTTCCGCTCGCTGTTCATCGCTTTCTTGACTTGGTGGTGGCACGGTAAGCCCCTTAATCACTGCAGGGCGTTGCGCGATTTCCGCCAACCAACGTTGTAGGTGCTCGAGCCCGTCAATATTAATGCCACTCCATTCGTAAATTCTCACCCATGGCCATGTTGCGATATCGGCGATGGTGTATTCATCACCCGCAAGATAACGGTGATGCTCTAATTGGCTATCCATGACTTCAAATAGACGTCGCCCTTCTTTTTGGTAACGATCAATGGCAGGTTGTATTTTTTCTGGAAAGTAACGAAAGAAGACGTTCGCTTGTCCCATCATCGGCCCTACGCCTCCCATTTGAAACATTAACCATTGGATCACTTGAGAGCGGGCTTTCGGATCTACGGGCAGAAATTTTCCCGTTTTTTCTGCCAAGTAAAGCAAAATTGCCCCAGATTCAAATACTGGAAAATCATCGTTATCTTTATCTACAATTGCGGGAATGCGTCCATTCGGATTGATGGCCGTAAACTCAGGCTCTTTTTGCTGATTGGTTGAAAGATCAAAAGCGTTGACCTTGTATGGCAACCCCATTTCTTCTAATGCAATGGAGATTTTCTGACCATTCGGCGTTGCTGCGGTATACAGTTCAATCATTCTTAGGCTCCTCGGTGAAATGATGGACGTTGCTCAACGGATTTAAGCAAATAGCAAAATTGCCACTTTGTGTCTCAACAAGGATATAAGCAGTAATCTCTTTAGACGTAAACTCTCATGCACGATAAACTAAACATAACCCATAATTTTATAACGAATTATCTATGATAAAAGTGACAGTGTCTCGCTTAATAAAAGGCCACGACTTAAAGCAATCTATTGCCGCGTTGATAAAGCAAGAGAACATACAAGCGGGTAACATCGCTTCTTGTGTCGGGTGCCTATCTGAAATGCGCATCCGCCTCGCTGATGGCTCTTCAGAGCTACACCTTGTTGATGCATTTGAAATTGTCTCTTTGATTGGCACGCTAACCGCATCTCATCAACACTTGCACATTGCGGTTGCAGATAAAACAGGCAAAGTGATCGGTGGTCATCTTTTGGATGGTTGTCTTGTCAATACTACCGCAGAGCTGATTTTACATTCCTATCCTGACTTAGTGTTTGAGCGAGAATTTGATAATCAAACGGGCTACAGTGAGCTGGTGGCACCTTGTTAAAATCCCTTTAATGATAAAAGTGAATGTGCATATACTAGTCTGCATTCTGTAAAATGTGGTGAAGCGTGTTTTTTATTCACCCATTTCTCCCCAATAACGATAGGCAATTCGACGTTGAGCAATTTCCGTCTGTGAGCTATCTCTCACATCTGTTCTTTTTGTAATAACTCTGTATAATTCGCCGCCTATTTAACCATTGTTTATGTTCTGTTGATTTGGCGTCTGCACATCACTGATTCGCTAAACTGAATACCTAGGAAAACTCTCTTGATCTCTACCGCAAATATCACCATGCAATTTGGCGCTGAGCCTTTATTTGAAAACATTTCTGCAAAATTCGGTAACGGCAATCGCTACGGTTTGATTGGCGCTAACGGCTGTGGTAAATCGACGTTCATGAAGATCTTGAGTGGCGCGTTAACTCCCAGCTCAGGCAACGTCTCCATTACACCAGGGCTAAAATTGGGTGTGCTGAGCCAAGATCAGTTTGCGTTCGAACAATACACGGTAATTGATGCCGTGATTATGGGTGACCGTAAACTATGGGAGATCAAGCAAGAGCGTGACCGCATTTATTCATTAGCCGAGATGAGCGAAGCCGACGGCATGAAAGTCGCCGAGCTTGAGAGCGAATACGCTGAAATGGATGGTTACACCGCCGAAAGTCGCGCGGGTGATATTTTGTTAAAAGCGGGAATTGAGGAATCGTTTCATTTTGGCTTGATGCAACAAGTGGCTCCTGGTTGGAAACTGCGCGTTTTGTTGGCGCAAGCCTTGTTTGCCAACCCAGATATTTTGCTGCTCGATGAGCCAACCAACAACTTAGACATCCACACCATTGGTTGGTTGGCTGAAGAACTTAATCAGCGTAAATGCACCATGATTATTATTTCCCATGACCGTCACTTTTTGAACTCAGTGTGTACCCATATGGCTGATATTGATTACGGTGAACTGCGTATTTATCCGGGTAATTATGAGTATTTTCTTGAAGCGTCAAGCTTGATTCGAGAGCAGTTGCTCTCTGGCAACGCGAAAAAAGCGGCCGAGATCAACGAACTGCAAGACTTCGTTAACCGCTTTGGTGCCAATGCTTCAAAAGCAAAACAGGCTAGCTCACGCGCAAAAAAAATGGACAAGATCAAGCTTGATGAAGTGAAATCCTCAAGCCGCATCAGTCCTTCGATTGATTTTGGTGAAGGTAAGAAACTGCATCGCCTTGCACTTGAACTACAAAATCTCGGCCACGCTTTTGACGATGAACAGCTCTTCAACGGTGGTAATCTGCTGCTTGAGGCGGGCTCACGTTTGGCGGTAATTGGTGAAAACGGCGTCGGTAAAACAACCTTTCTACGCTGCTTAGTCAAAGAGCTTCAGGCCAACCAAGGTGTGGTGAAGTGGTCTGAGAATGCCTCAATTGGCTATTGCCCTCAAGACAGTACTGTCGATTTTGATAACGATCTGACTATCTTTGATTGGATCTCGCAGTGGCGCACCGTAAAACATGATGATTTGATGGTGCGTGCCATTCTTGGCCGACTACTCTTTACAGCTGATGATGTGAATAAGAAAGCAAGAAACTGCTCGGGTGGTGAGAAGAACCGTCTGCTATTTGGCAAACTAATGATGCAAGATATCAACGTGCTGATCATGGACGAGCCAACCAACCACATGGATATGGAAGCGATTGAGGCGCTCAATAACGCGCTAAAGTCCTACACGGGGACACTGATTTTTGTTAGCCACGATCGCGAGTTTGTCTCTTCGCTGGCCACTTCGATCATTGATGTGAAAAACAAACAGTTGGTCTACTTCCAAGGAACGTACGATGAATACTTGGCTCATCAGCAAAAATTGTTAGCTGCGGCGTAATCAAACCAACGTCATAGCTCCTGATACTTGTTGCCGCCAGAAATGACGGCAACAACGGATAATTTAGATTCTACTGTTTAGTCTTAGCTTATTTTATCGGCCAGTGACAAGCCGCCGACTTAACTTCAAGTCGTTTGGGTATCACTGTAATTTGTTATAACTCTGGTTTAACCCAAACATTGCTAAAATCAAACCAGCCTAACGCGTTGCATTTCGCGTTTTGTAATGCACCACATTGATCTTTGCTTATCCCTAACCAACAGTGGAACATCGGGATAACTTGCTGTTTTTCTATCAAAGACTTGCCAATCTCTTTGGCCGGAAATATGGCATTTGGATCAGCGCGCCATTCATCCACTAACTGGCACCAATACGAAAAATCTTCAGCGCGGCTTAAATGCTCGATATCACTGTAATCAAGTAACCATCCTGCTAACGCATCTTCTCTATGGTTGGCAATTCCCATCGGTTTGACCCAAACATCGACAGCATCGGTGTCTTCAACCGTCAAATCATATTTAACAAGCTCCACCGAAATTCCATCTTCTTTTAACAGCTGTTGTATTGTTTTTACTAAGCTTGGAAACATAGGATGTTGAGCATGATATGCAATGGTGATCGAACGCTCGCCCGGCGGTGTAGCGGCAACATCTCCCGATGACTGATGATACCAGCCCGGTTTCAGGCCATAAGCAGGTAACACCCCCAACTCGACCACTTTGTCTTCTGGTAATTGACGAAATAGGTTGAGAGTACTGAGCTTATTGGTAAGGTAGCGAGCCCAATTTACATCCGCGGCGACGCCATTTTTTCGATTGAGTAACAAGTAAGTACAGCCGGGATCAAGATCCACGTCTTCTGTAAATGAACCTCGTTTTGTTTTTATCGGATGCGATAAGCTAGGAAAAACCATCGAAGAATGTACTTCGTCAATCACCCACACTTCGACCCGGTCTAACAAAGGCCTAAATCCAAAATATCCATCAAACGCTTGCAAAACTAAGCGTTTTTCATCATTTAAAATGACTTTGTAAGGGCCAGTACCAATCGGCATTAAATCAAAATTATCACTACGATTGGACTCTGGTAGTAAAATCTTGGCACATGACTCAGATAAAAGAAGCGGTAAGCGACTATCCGCTTTTTGTAAAAAGATATCGATAACCCAGTTGGAGGGCGAGCTGATCCTATCAAGATGGGAGAATAAATTCAGAAATCGCAATTCCCACAAACTTTGGATAACACCGTCGGTGGTAAGCAAATCACCATTGTGGAAACGAACCCCTGGGCGAAGATAAAAACGCCAATGTGTTGCTGTCACCGATTCCCATGTATGTGCGAGATCTGGCTGCAGCTGTTCATACTCATCTAGCCGCGTTAATCCACTAAAAATTTGCATTACGATATGTTGCTCAGATCGACGCATGGATTTTAGCGGGTTTAGCATTGAAAGCGGGCGATAATAAGGCAACCGTATGACTTGCAGACCTTCTTGATGCTGAACACCAAGATAGCTTTGGATCACTTGCGTCAGTTTCGCCGCATCTTGATCCAGTACCGAGAATGCATGGCCAATTTTACCTTCATCTAAGTATCGACGCGCAAGGTTTTCACTGACATCACTGCGACTACGTTTAAAAATGAGATCGGATAATTTTCCACGCCCCGCCGCAGGACGCCATTCTATCCAGCCTTCATCCTCCATTTTATTTAGAACAATACGCGCATTACGGCGTGTGCAGAAAAGGATCTCGGTGATCTCTTCTAGCTGGACACCAACATCTTGGCCGTTAAAGTGCTCAAATAAGGATTCAAATTGAACGCGAAGTCGTGGGCTACTCATAAAGAGGAAATCTCAGTTTATAAAAAACAGAGATAGTTTCCTCATTTTATATTGGTTATGCAATAGTCTTAATCACTGTTTAAAGAATATTACAGCCGAGTTGTTGAGAAAGTTGCTGAATTTGCTCTTCGTTGTCCAACTTAATCGACCATTTACTTTCTGAGCAATTTACAGAGATGACATTCGCCCCTCTCCCAATGAGCTGAACAGCATCGGCTTGGGCTTGTAGCGTGATGGCGAGATCACCCAATACTCGTACCACTAATTCATGGGGTGTTACGATGATTTTTCCACCTGAAAATTCAATCACCATTTTATAAATCAACCTTGATAGCTTGAGAACGGTTACGAATTTTTTGTACTGCGACCGTCAAACGGCTGGTGCACACCAAACGTTCGCGCTCATCAGTGATATTGATTTGCCATACTTGCGTTGAAATACCAAGATGGATAGGTGTCGCTGTTCCTATAACCATCCCCTCTCGCATGGCGCGAACATGATTAGCATTAATGTCTAACCCTACACAATAGTGTTCTTGATCCACACTGAAGTTCGCGGCAACTGAACCTAGGGTTTCCGCAAGTACCACCGAGGCGCCACCATGCAGCATACCAAGCGGCTGATGGGTAAAGTGACAAACAGGCATGGTCGCAGACAAAGAGTGATCAGTATAATCGGTATAAATAATATTGAGATGCTCTATCAAGGTGTTTTTGGAGGTGGTGTTTAACGTTATTAAATCGATAGGCTTCTTCCAAATATCCATGCTTTTTTGTCTCATTCATCGTAAAAGAGATTCATTCTATACTTAAACAGTAACAACTTGCAGCGAGTAATCAGTCAGTTCCAGCGATTGAGATCCTGCCAACTACACATTTTCGAGACAGATCCGATCGCTCATAAATATTAACTGCAGTGTTGTCATTAGCAGTTTATCGGTGCTAAGAAGCCTCTTCATACAAAGATGTCATTTAAGCGCTTAAAGATGAGCACAAAAAATGCTCTGATACATGGCTTACAAGTGTCAACGTACCGAATCAAGTACCTAAAATGCGTAATGGCAGTTGTAGCAGCTCATCCCCTGTCGTTGCAAAACCCCAAATAATAGCGATAAGTGCAGCCACTAAGCTGACATACCAAAGTGAAGCTACAATTTGTCCATATCGATTCAGAGGTAGCAAATGACTTTGATGACGCTGCTTCCATTCCATCACAATTTCAATGCTGCCCATAATCAATAAAAAGCCGAACAGGGTTAATCCAAGCCAATAGCTCAAAATGACACCAGCGATCGCCGCAAGAGCACACAACGCAATCCCCAAAGTGCTGTTCATAGAAAAGCTGATGCTTTTTAACACGTGACCACCATCAAGCGGCAATATAGGCAATAGATTGAAGAGATTAAGAAAGGCATTAAAAACAGCAAGGCCAGCAAAAAATATCTCTCCTGTTATCCAATAAACGACAACCAGCACAACCGAGAGAAGCAAACCAAAAAATGGCCCCATAATTGAGATCACTACATCTTGCCAACGTGTATTGATTTTTTCATCACTTAATGCCAAGCCACCAAGAAATGGAATGAGATAAATGCCTTTAGTCTTCATACCAAAATACTTCATCGCTTTGATATGGCCAAATTCATGGAACACCAAACAGGCAATAAGCGCCATAGCAAACTGGAAGGAAAATAACCACGAATAGGCTGCGATACTTGCTGACGCCAGAACAACTTTAATCAGCTTGGCACTTTTCAGTGCTTTCATACCAAGTGAGACTAGACCAATAAGGCTAAAACGTCGCTCCGGCTTTGGCGGGCTATATGGTGTTTGTTTTTCAATGTCTTTTTCTGAACGCTCACCTTGCGTGACAATGTCACCATTGACTAATGCCTGATAACGAAGTTTAAAAGGCTGCCAACTCAGCTCGACATTCAGCTCACACTGGATCGGCGTTTCACCACTTAACAACTGAAATCTATGGGTCGTTGTCGCCTCGATATTCCCTGTCGCATCGCATTGCGCGACCAGTTGATTATCCCAATAGAGTTGCTGCCAGCCTGACATTGAACCTTCGAGACGAAGTGATTTTCCTAAAAATGGAGCGGAAAGGAGTTCCACAGTGATACCTACATACAAACATAAAAACGGCGTTCATTATGCCTTTGAGCAATAACAGCGTAAAGCACGATGCCCATTTTCTTACTATTGAAGATGACTTAGTTCAATTCCCTCACGAATACCAAGCTTTTTGCCATCTCCCCTTTTAATTCCAGTCGTAACGTGGATAATACGCGCTTACATATTTTTACAAGGTGGGTACTATGTCTACTGAAGCAACTTTACTTGAACGCAGCCAATCAAAATGTGAGCTTTGTTCATCAGAATCTCCATTAGCTCCATTTGTGGTAGCGCCACACACTATGGTTACTGTTGACCATGCCGTTATGTTGTGTGATGTCTGCAAAGGCCAAATTGAGAACCCAGAAACAGTAGATGTGAACCATTGGCGTTGTTTGAACGACAGCATGTGGAGCCAAGAGCAACCCGTTCAAGTACTGGCGTGGCGTCAACTTAAGCGCCTTGCGGCCACTGAGGGTTGGGCTCAAGACCTACTTGATATGATGTATCTTGAAGAAGAAGCTGCAAAATGGGCTGAAATTGGTATGGATGATGATGCAGAAAAGCCTCGTGATGTGAATGGCGTAGAACTGAAAAAAGGCGACGACGTGACCATCATTAAAGATCTCCCTATCAAAGGCTCAAGCCAAGTCATTAAACAGGGTACTGTGGTTCGCGGTATCAGTTTAAGCGACGATCCTAAGTTGATCTCTGGTAAAGCCAATGGCCAATCGATGTATATCATTGCTGAATACTGTCGCAAAAAATAATAGCCATTGACGAATAAAACAAAGGCGCAACTTAGTTTGCGCCTTTGTTTTTCGGAAACCGTTGTTTTCATGAGCAGTGAAACTAGTAAATTTTAAATACAAAAAAGCCGACGATTTAATCCGTCGGCTTTTACATCTCTACACATTGAATTAACGGTATAAACCGATATCTTTCTGCATGTGACCAGACAAATTATTCGCGTAGTAGCTGCGAGGTTCGCTGTGGTCGACAAACAGAATATCAAC
>NZ_CAWNHY010000285.1:0-15955 GCF_963874335.1 Vibrio sp. V10_P2A27P122
ATGCATACACCATACCAATTAACGGTTATTTCATCTCCATCGCCCGCTTACTCACCTCACTGAAATTCGTTATTTACCTCGTAGCTCTGATATGATGCCCTCCCCCAAGGTTACGACTATTTGGATTTATTACGCTTGGTTATTCAACACGGTTTTTTACTTACTCGCCATGCAAGAGACCTTCATGGCTCGACTCATATTGAGTTGTGGTTGAGTACGCCTCAAGGTCCAACCCAACTGATTATCCGTGGTGAAAAACCCGTGTTCTTCATACCACAGAAAGATGTACCACAAGCGCAAAAATTAGCGTTAGAGCGGCAGCTCTCTATCGAATTAAAAACATTGGATTTGGAAGATTTTGAACATACCCTCCTAGCGGGTTGTTATTGTCAAACGATTCAAACGCATGCTGAGTTTTCGGCACTACTAAAGCAACATCATATTCTGACGTTAGAAGATGATATTAAGCTTGCCGACCGCTTTCTTATGGAGCGTTTTCTTAAAGGCAGCATTGAATTCACTGGACGGCTTACCCAGACGTTTTTCCATTCAAAAATAGAACAGGCGAAATGTCGACCGGGCAACTATCTTCCTCATCTGAAAGTGGTTTCGCTGGATTTAGAATGCTCTGAAAAAGGCATTCTCTACTCGATTGGTTTTGATAGCCCAATGGACAGCCGCGTAATCATGATTGGTGAGCCCGAACCTTGCGATACCCCAATTCAGTGGGTGAAAGACGAATACGCATTGCTCAACGCTCTCATCGATTGGTTCACTGAGTTCGACCCTGATGTAGTAATTGGCTGGAGCGTGATTGATTTTGATTTTCGCTTACTCCATAAAAGAGCCGAGTGGCATAAGTTAAAACTTGCGATTGGTCGCGGCAAACAGCACAGTTTTTTTCGTAGTTCAAACCAGAGTCAGCAAGGGTTTATTACCATTCCCGGGCGAGTAGTGTTGGATGGAATTGATACATTAAAAACAGCCACTTACCAATTTCGTTCTTGGTCATTGGAATCAGTATCAAGGGAGCTATTAGGCGAAGGAAAAGCGATTCATAACGCCCATGATCGGATGGATGAAATCAACCGTATGTTTAAAAAAGACAAACCTTCACTGGCGAAATACAACCTGCAAGATTGTGTGTTAGTGAATAAAATCTTTGAACATACCCATTTGCTGGATTTCGCCATTGAACGTTCCCGTCTCACGGGTGTGGAGCTAGATCGCGTCGGCGGTTCTGTCGCCGCCTTTACCAATCTCTATTTACCTCAATTGCATCGCGCGGGTTACATCGCGCCTAACTTACACTCCGAAAATTGGGTCGCAAGCCCCGGAGGCTATGTGATGGACTCCATCCCTAACCTCTACGACTCTGTGTTGCTTCTTGATTTTAAAAGCTTATATCCCTCGATCATTCGTTCATTTTTAATTGACCCACTTGGCTTGATTGAAGGGCTAAAAATTCCGATTGGCAAAGAGGATAACCAAGCGGTAACGGGATTTCGTGGTGGTCAATTTCACCGTACCAAACATTTTCTTCCAGAAATGATCGAGAAATTATGGGCTGCGCGTGATGTGGCGAAAAAGAACAATAACAAAGCCTTTTCACAAGCGATAAAAATCATCATGAACTCTTTCTACGGGGTGCTTGGATCGTCAGGTTGTCGTTTTTTTGATACTCGTTTGGCGTCCAGTATTACCATGCGCGGACACGAGATCATGAAGCAAACTAAAAAGTTAATTGAGGCGCAAGGCTATCAAGTGATTTATGGTGATACCGACTCAACCTTTGTCTCTTTAGGTGGTCAATATTCACAGCAGCAAGCGGATCGCGTAGGAAAACAACTGGTTGAACACATCAATCAATGGTGGACGACCCACTTGCGTGAAGAGTACCGATTGGAATCGATGCTGGAATTGGAATACGAGACCCACTACCGAAAGTTTCTGATGCCAACCATCCGAGGTTCAGAAACGGGGTCAAAAAAACGCTATGCGGGATTGATCGGTGAAGGCGAAAACGAGCGACTAATTTTTAAAGGGCTTGAGAGTGCAAGAACGGACTGGACTCCGCTCGCACAACGCTTTCAGCACCAACTTTATTCGATGATTTTTAATGGTGAAGACCCTGCGGCGTTTATTCGTGAAATCGTTGAGCAAACTCAAACCGGTCAACTCGACCATGAGCTCGTGTACCAAAAACGGTTGCGTCGCAAGCTGCATGAATACCAAAAAAACGTACCACCACAAGTAAGAGCCGCACGACTTGCTGATACGATAAACCAGCAGTTAGGCCGACCATTGCAATACCAAAATCGAGGTCGTATCGAATACCTCATCACACTGAATGGCCCTGAGCCTAAAGAGTATTTAAAAAGTCCTATCGATTATCAGCACTATATCGATAAACAATTGCAGCCAGTCGCAGAAGCCATTTTGCCTTTTGTTGGCTTGAATTTCGAACAGCTCAGCCAGCCACAACTTGGGTTATTTTAAGAAGCACGACGACCTAGCCAGCGGTTAACCAATCCGAAACTCTGTTTTTTGATACTGCTTTGCAAGCCATTGCCCATAACTGTCTAGCATTCCAATCACTGAGCGTTTGGCGATCACTCGTCCAGAGAGCAAAATACCCAATCTCTCAATGTCGATTTTTTTCTCCGGGTGATAACGTAAAAACTGCTGCCCGCATTCGATAGGATCATCAAACCAATTTTTGTCACGATACATAATCAAAGAATAACTGGCGCGCAGTAATTTCTTGGCAATGGCTACTTGCGCCTTGCTCTGTTCGCTTTCAGAACTGGTTTTTGCAATTTTATCACGGTAAAAAAAGACCCAATCTGCGATGTCCATATTCCAGTGTTTGGCTATTTCCCAACTGGGTTCGAAATCGCCAAAGCATTCCGCCAGATCATCACCCAAGATGCAAACGCAGCAATGGCGCAACATAAATCCCCACGTAAAAATGCTCTCTAAAGTGGCTACCTCGCTCACGAGTGCAGTTTTGATCGAGACTTCGGTGATATGTGGGAAACTTTTCTGAAATCGCCATTTTATCGTATTCAGCAGAGTTGCTCGTTGCTCGGAGAAATCACGGTGCGTGACCAACACTACATCCAAATTGGAGCGCCCATAACGCGCAGTTTTGCGCGCCACACTGCCATAAAGGTAGAGACTATGTAGATTGTCACCTAACCCGGCACGCAGAAACTTGATGAGATCATCGATAGCCGCTTGATATTCAGCCTGAAAGGGTTGTTTTGGGTCAATAACCGATAAATACATAGCAAAAAGCGTTAGTTAATTTAAGAAAAAGTACACGTGGTCATGTTCTACTATGCAAAGCAATCAATCAAGATATTCCTTTTCGAAAACGGCAAGGTATAATGCGCCGAAACTAAGTATGAAGGAAAAATTCCATGCCAAAGGCGAATGAATTAAAAAAAGGGTTTGCTATTATTTCTGGTGGCAAGACGCTATTGATCAAAGACATCGAAGTGACCACTCCTGGTGGCCGCGGTGGTTCTAAAATCTACAAACTACGTTGTACTGATTTGAACACTGGCGCTCGCGTTGATGAGCGTTTAAAAGCCGATGACTTTGTCGACACCGTTGACATGAACCGCCGTGCGGTTTCGTTTTCTTATGTTGATGGTGATGAGTACATCTTCATGGATAACGAAGATTACACTCAATTTACGTTTAAACAGGCGGATATCGAAGATGAGCTACTGTTCATCACTGAAGAAATCCAAGGTATGTATGTGGTTGTCGTTGACGGTGTTGCGGTAGCACTAGATGTCCCTTCATCTGTTGAGCTTGTGATTGAAGAGACTGATCCTTCCATCAAAGGTGCTTCAGCTTCTGCGCGTTCAAAACCAGCACGTTTAAGCACTGGCCTTGTTGTGCAGGTTCCTGAATATGTCGCAACTGGTGACCGTATTATTATCAACACCGCTGAACGCAAATACATGAGCCGAGCATAATAATGTCTGATTTGATTTCTTACGACGATGCCATTGATGCGGCTTACGACATCTTTCTTGAAATGGCACCCGATAATCTAGAACCTGTTGATGTCATCCTGTTTACAGCACAATTTGAAGACCGTGGCGCGGCTGAACTGGTTGACGTTGGTGATGATTGGGTTCAACACGTGGGTTTTGACGTCGATAAGGAAGCTTACGCGGAAGTATTGATCGGTCTTGTCAATGAAGAGGACGACGTACTAGACGATGTGTTTGCAAGAATGCTCGTCAGCCGCGACCCAGACCAAAAGTTCTGCCACATTCTGTGGAAGCGTGACTAACCTCATTACTGTTGCTGCGTTTTATAATGAAATCGTCGTGACACTGTCTTGAGGCAAACAGCAATAACGCCAATCGTGATTGATTGGCGTTATTATTTTTAAGCGTGATCTTTTTCCAGAGCTTTTTCTTCAACCAGTTGATAGTGAATGACATACAACTGTTCAATATTGGGATAAATGTCTTGAATCACCTCTTTCAGTGTCGTGAGTGACATATTTTCTTGCTCTGCATGGTAGTGGCTTAATTCGCTAAATAGGATCGGTTCAACCTTATTGATTAACAAGCGGCAGAACTTTCGTCCCTCTTCCAACGTACTCACCTCGACAATAGAGCCAACTTGGTAGTGCTTTTCGCTCTCATCACGAATGGTGATCACTTTCTTTTTCGCCAAAATATCCGCTTCAAAACGAGCGAAAAAAGTCATTTCTGTTGGAGCTGTCATCGTATTTTCTCTTTATTATTTAAACCACAAGTTACCATTTACAACACAGGTTACTATTTACAACACAAGTTACGGCGCCATCTTACCGTGACACTGACCCTTTGTCGTCGATAGCTGCTTCACCAATTCACAGTTTTGGCCGATGATGATCGCAAAGCCTTATCTAAATATTGCATTTCCCAGCGACTTCGTTAATTATTTGTATATTCAAATAAAACTCATCATGCCCATGTCAAGCTCACCACTTTATAGACAAATAAAACAATTTATTTTAGATAACATTGAATCCGGACACTGGCCTGTCGGCCAACGCATAAGCACCGAGCTAGAACTGACTGAGCAATTTAATGTGAGTCGGATGACGGTGAATAAAGCGATACGGGATCTGGTAGCTGATGGAAAACTGCAGCGCCGACCAAGGCTAGGCACTTTTGTTTGCGCTGTAGAAGACAAAGCGGAATCACCGCTACTTGATATTCGTAATATTGCTGACGAGGTCGCTAGCCGAGGGAAGCAATATCGCAGTAAAGTCTTAAAGCAACTTGCGTTAACAGCAGATGAAAGTGTCGCTATCAAACTCGGCGTCATGCTAGGATCTTCTGTTTTTTATAGTGAAATCATTCACTTTGCTAATGACACTCCGATACAACTGGAAGTGCGTTGGGTCAATAGCCGCTACGCGCCCCACTATCTTGAACAAAACTTCTCGTTCATGACGCCCAATCAATATCTTTCACAAAACTGCCCATTAAGTGCCATTGAGCACACTGTTGAAGCCATTATTGCCGAGCATCACATCAAACAATTGTTGCAGTTGGCCGTCAATGAACCCTGTTTACTACTTAATCGCCGTACCTGGAGTGGCGATAAGTTAGTCAGCTCTGCACTGCTTTATCACCCGGGCTCTAAATACAAATTAACCTCTAAAGTGATGCTCGACTAACGCTACACATTTCAACATTCGATCACACTTTTGCAACATTCATCTTGCACCGCGTGCGCTTTTGCCTTATTTATTTGTATATACATTTAAATCAGCAGCGTACTAAGCGATAACGGTGACAATAAAGATGGATCTAATACTGACCAACGCGCGTATCGTCAGCATGGAACAAGGAGAGCTTGGCTATCAACCTAGCTCTCCTAAAACTGTGGTGATAAAAGCGGGCAAAATTGACGCCAGCCTTGATAGCCACATTCCCATAGCTGCCACACCAGAACACAAAGTCATAGATTGCCAAGGCAAGCTTATCACTCCGGGGTTGATAGATTGCCATACTCACCTGATCTATGCCGGTAACCGCGCCAATGAGTTTGAAATGCGCTTGCAAGGTGTTCCCTACCCAGCGATCGCCAAGCAAGGCGGCGGTATTTTATCAACCGTCCACGCCACCCGCACAGCATCCATTGACCAATTGGTTGAGTTGGCACTACCAAGGTTAGAGGGGTTGCTGCGTTCCGGTGTCACATCCGTTGAGATCAAATCGGGCTACGGTTTAACGCTCCATGATGAGATAAAAATGCTCAAAGCGGCTAAGCACCTTGAGGATCATCGCCGCATTAAAGTCGTCACAACACTGCTCGCCGCTCACGCCATTCCACCAGAATATCAACACCGATCAGACGATTATGTTGAGCATATTTGTCAGGAAATCATCCCTCTGGTGGCCGAACAAAAACTCGCGTCGAGCGTCGATGTGTTTTGTGAATCGATTGGTTTTACGCTGGCACAAACAGAAAAAGTGTTCCAAGCCGCAATTGCGCATGGGCTGCAAGTGAAAGGTCATACCGAGCAATTATCAAACCTAGGGGGAAGCGCTTTAACCGCCCATTACCAAGGTTTGTCTGCCGATCATATAGAATATTTAGATGAGCAAGGTGTGTTTGCACTCGCCCGTTCCAATACCGTAGCAACCTTGCTGCCCGGTGCTTTTTATTTCTTACGTGAAACCCAACGCCCACCGATTGATTTACTGCGTCAGCATCATATTCCAATGGCCATCGCAAGTGATTTCAACCCCGGTACATCGCCGTTTGCTGACCTCACTCTTATTATGAATATGGCGTGCACACTGTTTGGCTTAACCCCTCAAGAAGCCTTACGAGGTGTGACTCAACATGCTGCGCAAGCGTTAGGTTTTGCTGATTCTCGCGGCAAAATTGCCACTGACTACGATGCCGATCTCGCCATTTGGAATATTAGCCACCCAGCCGATTTAAGTTATCAAGTGGGCGTACCGCGTTTGCATGCACGCGTAGTTGACGGAGCATTGACCTATGAATAACCCTACCTTTAGCAACACTCAGCACAGCTTCGAGTGGCAAGGCCGTCACGATGCCGAAGATGGCGAGTTAGGTACACGCGTTCACCATCAAACTCAACGTTGCACCGTCAATACGCTACCCATTCAACAAAACCAAGATGAGAAAGCCATTGCCATTATCGGTTTTGAATGCGATGCAGGGGTGGCCCGCAATAAAGGGCGCATTGGCGCAAAACAGGCTCCAGATGCCATTCGTCAAGCGCTGGCCAACATGGCTTGGCATAAGCACTCTCGCTTTTTTGATCTGGGCAATATTCGCTGTATTGATGATGAACTTGAGCTGGCTCAGCAACAGTGCGCTGATGTGATTGCCCATACGCTTAAACAAACGCCCGTTATCGTACTGGGTGGCGGTCATGAAGTCGCTTGGGCCACGTTTCAAGGCGCAGCGCAATATCTGAGTCAACAAGCCATCAGCCAACCACGAATTGGGATCATCAATTTTGACGCACATTTCGATTTACGTGCTTTTGAGTCAGAGATCGCTTCGGTGCGACCTAGCTCCGGCACTCCCTTTAATCAAATTCATCAATGGTGCGAGCAAAATCAATGGCCATTTCATTACGCTTGCTTAGGTGTAAGCCGAGCAAGTAATACTACTGCACTGTTTCAACGAGCCGATGAACTGGGCGTTTGGTATATGCAAGATAATCAGTTTTCAGCACTGAGCCCGATTGATCATCTGCGTGAACTGCAACACTTCATTGACCAGTGTGACTATCTCTATTTGACGATTGACTTAGATGTCTTTCCAGCTGCAACGGCGCCGGGAGTCAGCGCCCCAGCAGCACGTGGTGTAAGTTATGAAGCGCTTGCCCCTTATTTTGACAAAATTTTCTACCACAAAAATAAGCTGTTAATTGCCGACATTGCCGAATACAACCCGCAATTTGACCAAGACAATCAAACTGCTCGTCTCGCGGCAAGGCTGTGTTGGGATATCGCCAATGCCATGACCGACGATTAATCGCTACACCTCACTAAACCCGATACTGGCACCATAACAACAATAGCGCCACATTGTGAAACACAAGGAGTCTCAACATGACGCAACCCCATACTCAAGAGCAACGTCTTGATACCACGCGCACCATTCGCGCCCCTCACGGTACAACACTTCGAGCCAAATCGTGGTTAACCGAAGCGCCACTGCGCATGCTCATGAACAATCTTGACCCAGACGTTGCAGAGCACCCACATGCACTTGTGGTGTATGGTGGCATTGGCCGCGCGGCCCGAAATTGGCCGTGCTTTGATAAAATTGTTGAAGTGCTTGAACGCCTTGAAGAGGATCAAACGCTCTTGGTTCAATCAGGCAAACCTGTCGGTGTTTTCCCGACGCACAAAAATGCACCACGTGTGCTAATTGCCAACTCAAACCTTGTACCACATTGGGCCAACTGGGAGCACTTTAATGAGCTCGATAAGCAAGGCTTGATGATGTACGGTCAAATGACGGCTGGCTCATGGATCTACATCGGCTCACAAGGCATTGTACAAGGTACTTACGAAACCTTCGTCGCCATCGCTAAACAGCATTTTGCTGGTAGCGCAAAAGGCCGCTGGGTGTTGACTGGCGGCTTAGGTGGCATGGGCGGCGCTCAGCCATTAGCGGCAACCATGGCTGGGTTTTCCATGATTGCGGTCGAGTGTGATGAATCGCGCATCGACTACCGCTTACGCACTGGTTATGTCGATAAAAAAGCCACCAGTTTAGATGAAGCCTTGGCGATGATCGATAGCTCGGAGACACCGATTTCTATCGGTTTGTTAGGTAATGCCGCCGATATTTTTCCACAGCTAGTTGAGCGTAATATCACCCCCGATGTGGTGACAGACCAAACCTCGGCCCATGACCCACTCAATGGTTATTTACCCTTAAATTGGAGCATGGAACACGCCGCTCAAATGCGCGCTCAAGATGAAAGCCAAGTGGTCAAGGCGGCCAAAGCATCGATGGCTGTCCAAGTTCAAGCGATGTTAACGCTGCAAAAACGCGGCGCTGCCACACTCGACTACGGCAACAATATCCGCCAAATGGCTCTCGAAGAAGGAGTGGCAAACGCTTTTGACTTCCCAGGATTCGTGCCAGCCTACATTCGCCCGCTATTTTGTGAGGGGATTGGACCTTTTCGCTGGGTCGCCCTGTCTGGCGATCCCGAAGACATTTATAAAACCGACCAAAAAGTGAAAGAGTTAATCCCTGATAACCCCCATCTACATAACTGGCTAGACATGGCGCGCGAACGCATTCAATTCCAAGGCCTACCAGCTCGCATCTGTTGGGTGGGTTTGAAAGATCGCGAACGTTTAGGCCAAGCCTTTAACGCGATGGTGAAAAGTGGCGAGTTAAAAGCGCCAGTCGTGATTGGTCGCGACCATTTAGATTCCGGCTCGGTAGCAAGCCCAAACCGTGAAACTGAAGGTATGCTAGATGGCTCAGACGCTGTTTCCGATTGGCCGCTGCTCAACGCACTGCTCAATACAGCCGGTGGCGCAACTTGGGTGTCACTCCACCACGGCGGTGGCGTAGGTATGGGCTTTTCTCAGCACTCTGGCATGGTGATCTGCTGCGATGGTTCAGATGACGCAGCACAACGTATTGCACGTGTTTTACATAACGACCCAGCCACAGGTGTCATGCGCCATGCTGATGCAGGTTATGACATTGCGAAACGCTGTGCTAAAGAACAAAAGCTCGACCTGCCAATGCTCAACCATGAACTCGCGCAACTGAAGTAAGGACAAAAACACATGTTAAATCTTGTTATTAAACCGGGCCAATTGAGCTTAAAAGCACTGCGTCAAGTAAGCCGAGAACCGGTCACCGTATCACTCGACTCCAGCGCGATAGCGGGTATTGAAGCAAGCACACAAGTCGTTGAACAAGTGATTGCCGAAAATCGTACTGTTTATGGTATCAACACGGGGTTTGGCCTACTTGCCAATACTAAAATTGCCCCTGAAGATTTAGAAACCTTGCAGCGCAGCATCGTGCTTTCACACGCTGCGGGCATTGGTAAATTCATGGCGGATGAAACCGTTCGCTTGATGATGGTACTCAAAATCAATAGCCTTTCCCGTGGGTATTCTGGTATTCGGCTTGAGGTGATCAACGCCTTGATGGCGTTAGTTAATCACCAAGTCTACCCCTGTGTTCCGCAAAAGGGATCGGTTGGCGCATCGGGTGATTTAGCGCCTTTAGCACACATGAGTACGGTACTGCTCGGCGAAGGGCAAGCTCGCCACAACGGCGAAATTATCTCTGGACTGGACGCGTTGAAAATCGCAGGGCTAACTCCTATTACTTTAGCGCCAAAAGAGGGGCTCGCGCTACTCAATGGCACACAAGCCTCTACCGCATTTGCCCTAGAGGGGTTATTTGCCGCAGAAGACTTATTTGCCTCCGCCATTGTGTGTGGTTCAATGTCGGTCGAAGCGGCGCTGGGCAGTCGCCGCCCGTTTGATCCGCGCATTCATCGCGTTCGCGGCCATCGCGCGCAAATGGATGCCGCCAGCGCTTATCGCCATGTACTTGACAGCCGCAGCGAGATTGGTGAATCCCACACCGCATGTGAAAAAGTACAAGATCCGTATTCACTGCGTTGCCAACCACAAGTGATGGGCGCGTGCTTACAGCAAATTCGCAATTCGGCTGAAACGCTAGAAGTGGAAGCCAATGCCGTTTCCGACAACCCTCTGGTGTTTGCAGACGATGGCGACATCATCTCTGGCGGAAATTTCCATGCAGAGCCCGTCGCGATGGCTGCGGATAACTTGGCGCTAGCAATTGCCGAAATCGGCAGTTTGTCAGAACGACGCATGGCACTCTTGATTGACAGCGCGCTCAGCAAGCTTCCGCCATTTTTAGTGGACAACGGTGGCGTTAACTCTGGCTTTATGATTGCGCAAGTGACGGCGGCAGCGCTAGCCAGTGAAAATAAAACGCTCGCCCATCCGGCTTCGGTAGACAGCTTACCCACTTCAGCCAACCAAGAAGATCACGTGTCGATGGCAACGTTTGCTGGTCGTCGTCTGCGTGATATGAGCGAAAACACGCGTGGTATTTTAGCGGTCGAGTATCTTTCTGCCGCGCAGGGGCTCGATTTCAGAGCGCCCAATAAATCCTCCGCATTAGTCGAAGAAGCAAAACAAATCCTGCGTAAAAAAGTTTCGTTTTACGATAAGGATCGCTACTTCTCGCCAGATATTGAACAAGCTAATACCTTGCTAGAGCTGGCGGTACATAACTCGCTCATGCCGGAAAATCTTCTCCCTAGCTTATAATGTTACGCTATTGAGCCTCGCTCTCTGTGAGGCTCTTTTTACTGATTGGACCATTCATCGAGTGGAGTTGACTTATAATCGCGTCAGTTTTGGCTATACAGCGTACATTATGTCTCTTACATCTTATTTCTCTCATCAAGATCAAAAATTCCAGTTCACTCGCCAACAAGCGAGTCACTTTGCTAAAAAAGTGGCGGGAGATTTCAACCCAATCCACGACGAAGACAGCAAGCGTTTCTGTGTTCCGGGCGATTTGCTCTTTGCAGTATTGCTGCAAAAAGAAGGCATTAGCCAAAAGATGCGTTTTGATTTTTCAGGCATGGTCAGCGATGGCATTGCACTGCACATTGAAAATAAGTGTATGAAAGAGAGCGCTCTTGTCGATACTGCCGGCAAAGAGTATCTACACATGAGCCGTGAAGGCCAAGTAAGCCACAACACCGCATTTATCGAACACGTTGTGACGAACTATGTGCAGTTTTCTGGTATGAACTTCCCGCACATCATGGTGCCATTGATGGAAGAAGCGCAGATGATGATTAACTGCCAGCGCCCATTAGTCATCTATGAAAGCATGGAAGTGGAATTTGAACGTTTAGACCTCACTTCACCTGAAGTTGAGTTTTCTGGTGCGACGTTTGATGTTGACGGTAAACGTGGCATTGTCACGCTTAACTTTGCCTTTAAAGAAAACGGTCAAATCGTAGGGAAAGGGGTAAAGCGCATGGTAGCCAGTGGCCTGAAACCTTATGACCAAGAAGCAGTCGATGACTTAGTTAATCGCTTCAATGAACGTAAAGAGATGTTTTTAGCTCAATTTTCAAAAGCAGCCTAACCGTATTCTTTTCACTATGGCTTGAGCTCTTTTGCTTATCATCTAGAACCATATTTGTTGTCTAGAACCACGTTCGTTGTATAGATTGCCGCCCCGCTATTCTTGCGGGGCTTTTGATTTCGGATGCCTTACGACATTCAACTACATCCAGCGCCTGACACGCTGCTTGTAATCGACATACTCTTCGCCAAAACGCGCTTCCAGCACTCGCTCTTCTGGATAAATCTGAAAACGATTCATAAACCACACAAATAAAAATGCGACCACGAGGCTCAACCCATTGTGTTGCCAATAAGCCACGCCAAACAATAGGAAAAAGAGCCCCAGATACATCGGATTACGCGAATAGCGGTAGATACCGCTATCCACAATACACGATGTCGTTTCTGGTTTGGTTGGATTGACCGTAGTTTTCTTGCGACGAAATTCGTAAATCCCCAGTAAACCAACGATGCCAGATAAAACAAAGCAAATCGCAAAGACCACTCGAGGCAGAGGTAAAGCGAGGCTTGCAAACTCAAAACTGTATGAGATACGATGCATCAACAGTAGCGCCACAATAAATATCGCCACTGGGGGTATTTTCAGTTCAAATTTTTCCATGCTGCTCCACCTGACTGTGCTTCGCTCCAAACCAATATCGACAGTATAGTAAAAAGCCCAGTAAGGTCTGGGCTTAGGGTTTACAACAATGCCAGTAAAGCCTGTAACGGATGCTTTGGTTTTACCTGTTCAAATCGTTTCACTTGACTACGGCAGGAATACCCTGTGATCAAGCAACGCTCTTTGGGCAGTTTTTCTAAACTTGGCTTCCAGCTTAAACCATAAATATCTTTCGACATCTCCAGCTTATCCTTTTCGTGGCCAAAGGTTCCAGCCATGCCACAACAACCAACTGGCACCGTTTTTAACTGAGAACCAAAATGGCTAAATATCGCGCCCCACTCTTTTTCTGCATTCGGTAGTTTGGTCTTTTCCGTGCAATGAGCAAACAGATACCAAGGCGCGTCACTGTGGTTTTGGTGATGGTTAAACTTCGACAAACGTGGCAACAGCCACTCATGAACGGTCAGCACATCAAACTCACCGCGCTTATCACCAAGAATTTCGTTGTACTCATCACGGTAGCAAAGCACTAACGCTGGATCGACACCGACCATCGGAATGTTGAGATCCGCTACCTGCGACAAAAACGCAGCGGTGTTTTTCGCGGTAGTTGTGAATTGCTTTAAAAATCCTTTGATATGCTGCGCTTTACCATTGGGTTTGAATGGCAACAGTATCGGATTTTTGCCTAATTTGATCAGCAATTGTACGAAATCTTCAACCACCTCAGCATCGTAATAACTGGTGAATGGGTCTTGAACGATAATCACATGTTCAGCGCGATCTTGCTGTGACAGCCCAGCGAGGCGCTGCATATCGAATTTCACCACTTGGCCTGCGACACGCTTTGCCAACGTCGGTACCGAAAGCAAGGGCGCATCAACGTAACCAACGGTTGAAGCGGTGAGGCTTTGTACCCATTTCTGAGCCAACACCCCGTTCACCACTTGCGGAGCCTTTGCCATGACCGGCAAAAGCGTTTCAATATTCGCGACGAGATAATCCTTAGCCGGACGCTGATAACGTGAGTAGTAGATATTTAAAAAACGAGAGCGGAAACTCGGTACATCCACTTTGATTGGACATTGGCTGGCACACGCTTTACACGCCAAACAGCCATTCATCGCTTCATACACTTCATGTGAAAAATCGTACTCACGCGATTTATTGAAAGAGTTACGCACGCGATCAATCATGGTTTTGATGGTTGGGTTCGACTCCAACACTTGCTTCTCTAGGTCGAGAATATCCACACCCTGCTCGGTAAGTTGGCGTAACCATTCACGCACCAAACCGGCACGGCCTTTCGGTGAGTGACGACGATCCGCCGTGACTTTCATCGACGGACACATCGGCGAACTGGTGTCATAGTTAAAGCATAAACCGTTACCATTACACTCCATCGCCTGTTTGAAACTGTCACGGACCTTCACATCGATTTGACGATCAAAATAGCCGCGTTTAGTGTCCGTGACTTTGACCAATTCAAAATTGGTCTCAAGCGGCGTACATATTTTGCCGGGGTTCATTTTATTGTGCGGGTCAAAGGCTGCTTTAACGCGTCGTAATTCAGTAAATAGCTCCTCACCAAAAAACGCGGGGCCATATTCGGAGCGATAACCTTTGCCATGTTCGCCCCACATTAAACCGCCATATTTTGCCACCAGTTTGACCACCTCATCAGACACTTCATGCATCAGAAGCTCTTGCTGTGGGTCACACAAATCCAAAGCAGGACGCACATGCAGCACGCCGGCATCCACGTGGCCAAACATGCCATAACTGAGATTTTTACTATCCAGCAAGGTACGGAATTCGCTAATAAAATCAGCCAAGTGGTGAGGAGGAACACAAGTATCTTCAGCAAAAGCAACAGGTTTAGCCTTGCCTTTGGCCGCCCCTAATAACCCCACCGCTTTTTTGCGCATGTTGTAAATCAGGTTAATACTCGCCAGATCACTGCACACTTGATAGCCAATGATGCCCGCTTGTTCTTGCTCAAGCATCTGATCAAGACGCTGCGTCAATGAAGCGACCTGCGCGGCGACCTCTTGCTCGCTTTGGCCTGCGTATTCGACCATATTGATGCCTTGCATCTCTTTGCCCGGAACATCCGCTAATAACTCGCTGACGCTATGCCAAACAATATCTTGCTTAGCTAGATTTAATACTTTGGAATCGACGGTTTCAACCGATAACGCATTGGCCGCTACCATTAAAGGGGCATTACGCAATGCCGAATCAAAGCTGTTGTACTTCACATTGACTAAGGTACGAGCTTGGGGGATAGGCGTCAGATTCAAGGTTGCTTCTGTGATGAAGACCAAAGAGCCTTCTGCGCCACAAAGTACCCGAGTGAGATTAAAGTGATCACCTTCTTCATCAAGCGCATTTTTAAGATCGTAGCCCGTCAGAAAGCGGTTAAGAGGTGGAAATTTCGCCACAATTTGTTCGCGCTTGTCACGGCATACCGCTTCGGTCACTTGCAAAGCATTCGCAGCAAAAGTACCACTTTCAGGCAAGCCTAATGAGAGATCCGATTCAAGTACCGAGCCATCGGCAAAAACGGCTTGCAGAGACAAGACATGATCCGACGTTTTGCCATATTTTAAAGAGCCCTGCCCTGACGCATCGGTATTGATCATGCCACCAAGTGTGGCTCGGTTACTGGTCGAAAGATCCGGTGAGAAAAAATAACCTAATGGTCTGACCGCATCATTTAATTGGTCTTTCACCACGCCAGCTTGTACTCTTACCCAACCTTCATCAGCATTAATTTCAAGCACTTGGTTCATGTGACGAGATAAATCAACCACAATACCTTTGGTTAACGACTGGCCATTGGTACCAGTGCCACCACCGCGCGGTGAAAAAGTGACTCTCTCAAACTCTGGTTTTGAGCTAATCTCACCAATAAGTGCTACGTCATGAGTTGATTTGGGATGCACAACGGCTTGAGGCAATTGCTGATAGACACTGTTGTCAGTCGCAACAGCAAGTCGGCTAGAGTATTGTGATTCGATATCGCCGCTAAACCCCTCGTTTTCGAGTTGTTGTAAAAAGCTCAAAACGACGGGATCGACGTCCGTTTGGTGATGAAGTCTTGGTAACATTTGCTTCCTGCCCCTACTGCGCTGATCCAATC
>NZ_CAWNHY010000286.1:0-15926 GCF_963874335.1 Vibrio sp. V10_P2A27P122
GCTCAAATCGCACTACAAACCTAACGCGTATTTCAACAGTTTTTCCTTCACTGGGCCTGAATGTTCGGCCAACTTCAATACCGCGTTGCGCACCAACTTTGCTGGCAAAACCTCGTTGCTGAACGTTTTATAAAACAGATCCATTCCTGATTGCATCACTAAGTTATCCGGCCTTCTGCATGTTTCATAATTCCGTAATTGCGCTTGTGTTAAAGCTTCTTGATTTTGTGTCACAGCTAATAACGCTTTTACATCTTTAAACCCTAAATTCACCCCTTGCCCAGCCAGAGGGTTAATCGTGTGTGCTGAATCGCCAACCAAAACACATTGCCGTTTCGCATATGTCTGAGCATGACGACGAGTGAGGGGAAATGCCCCACACTGCAACACGTTAATATCGCCTAGTTCCTCAGGAAAAGAGGCCAACACTTGCTCCCTTAACTGCTGCTTGTTCATCGCACACAATTGGCGAATTCGTTTTGGTGAGTCATACCATACCAAAGAAGCTTGATTACCCGGTAAAGGAAGAAACGAGCGCGGGCCGGATGGAAAAAATTGCTGCCAAGTAATATCTTGCTGAGGTTGATGAGTTTCGACATTGATCAACATGCAATGGTGTCGATAATCCCACGCGGTAATACCAATTCCCGCCAGCTGCCGCACAAGAGAATTTGCACCATCCGCACCAATCACCCAAGTTGCAGTAAGAGTTGCGCCTGACTCTAAAAGCACGCTATTTTGTTGGCCAAACACAATGTGCTTGAGCTTATCAGGACAAAAAACCTGCAAATTCGGATAGTGCACAAATTGCCCCCACAATCCGATCTGAATAAGACGATTTTCGACCATATAACCCAGCTGAGGGAGGCCCAATGCATCGCTATGAAAACGAGTACGGCACTCTGGGTGCTCCCAGGTTTCTAGGCGGCGATAAGGGCAAACACGCATTTGCATAATTTCATCCCATGCGCCTAAGTCAGTAAGTAACTGAACCGAAGTTTGCGAAATGGCTGAAACGCGCAGATCCATTGCTTGGTTTATTGTAAACGCTTCAGGCTCTATACCTTCGACCAGAGCAACCGTGCGACCTTGCTTAGCAAAGCCTATAGCCACTGCCGCCCCAACCATGCCACCGCCAATCACCACCACGTCAAAATTGTTCATTGTTTACACTTAATCGTCTGAGTTTTGAGTCGATTTTCATTGTACGTTTTCAGCTCTTTTTTGCGAATTTTTTTACACAAAAACCCTGCACTTTCTATGGTAAAAATCTAGAGATGACGGAACATGCGAGAGATTTTATTGGATGACTAGTCAGTGACTTTTTAAAGCAGTACAATACGCGGCTTACCGCCGAGATGGCGGCTACAATTTGAGCATTAGTTCAACCAATTTAGACCAATAAGACGAGCGAAAGTGAGATGAGTAAGAAACTGCTAATTAAAACCTGGGGCTGCCAGATGAACGAATACGATTCATCAAAAATGGCCGACCTGCTTAACGCTGCAAACGGCTACGAGCTAACGGAAGAGCCAGAGGAAGCAGATGTATTATTACTTAACACCTGTTCGATCCGAGAAAAAGCACAAGAGAAAGTCTTTCACCAACTGGGTCGTTGGAAAACATTGAAAGATAAAAAACCAGGCGTCGTGATTGGCGTTGGCGGCTGTGTTGCAACCCAAGAAGGTGATCACATCCGTGAACGCGCTCCTTTTGTTGATGTTATTTTTGGCCCGCAAACCCTACACCGCTTGCCAGAAATGATAAAACAATCGCAAACCAACGATGCACCAGTCATGGACATTTCGTTCCCAGAGATTGAAAAATTCGACCGTTTACCAGAACCAAAAGCAGACGGCGCAACCGCATTCGTCTCTATTATGGAAGGGTGTTCAAAATACTGCACTTACTGCGTAGTACCTTACACTCGCGGTGAAGAAGTCAGTCGCCCGATGGATGATGTGTTGTATGAAATCGCGCAACTCGCGGCGCAAGGTGTACGCGAAGTCAATCTTTTAGGACAAAACGTTAACGCATACCGTGGCCCTATGCACGATGGTGAAATCTGTTCATTTGCTAATCTGCTACGTTTAGTCGCCTCTATTGATGGTATTGATCGCATTCGATTCACCACCAGCCACCCACTCGAATTTACCGACGATATTATTGCCGTTTATGAAGACACACCTGAACTGGTGAGTTTCCTGCATCTTCCGGTACAAAGTGGTTCAGACCGAATCTTAACCATGATGAAGCGCCCACACACCGCGATTGAGTACAAATCCATTATTCGCAAACTGCGTAAGGCGCGCCCAGAGATCCAAATTAGTTCTGACTTTATTGTCGGTTTCCCCGGTGAAACAGATAAAGACTTTCAAGATACAATGAAGCTGATTAAAGACGTTGATTTTGATATGAGCTTCAGCTTTATCTTCTCCCCTCGCCCGGGTACACCAGCCGCTGATTACCCATGTGATTTATCAGAAGACGCCAAAAAAGAGCGTTTATATGAACTGCAGCAAACAATCAACGCACAAGCGATGCGTTACTCACGTTTGATGTTAGGTACAGAACAACGCGTATTAGTCGAAGGCCCATCTAAGAAAAATCTAATGGAGCTTCGCGCCCGTACCGAAAATAACCGTGTCGTTAACTTTGAAGGCTCCGCCGATCTGATTGGCCAATTTGTCGATGTGAAAATTGTCGATGTGTTTGCCAACTCACTGCGTGGTGAACTAGTTCGCACTGAACAAGCGATGGATCTTCGCACCGTGATTTCACCAACGCAAATGATGGCGAAAACACGTCGAGAAAATGAGCTAGGGGTAGCCACTTTTACACCTTAGGTTTAAGCATAATGTCATACAGTGCTCGATCATAATCGGGCACTGTACCATGGCAAACTGAGAGGCAACATTGAGCAATAAAATTGTTACGCTAGAGATAGATCTAGAACCTTCAGACAACCGCCGTCTTGCTAGCCTGTGCGGTCCATTCGATGACAACATCAAACAATTAGAACGCCGTCTTGGTGTTGAAATTAATCACCGCAGCCAGTTTTTCACCATAGTCGGTAAACCACACACTGCCGCTGCTGCGTTGGATATTATCAAATCTTTGTACGTTAATACCTCACCCATACGTGGTCAAATTCCTGATATCGAACCAGAGCAAATTCATCTAGCCATCAAAGATTCAGGGATCCTTGAGCAGCAGTCTGAATCAAGTATTCAACATGGCAAAGAAGTCTTCATTAAGACCAAGAAAGGGCTGATAAAGCCGCGTACGCCTAACCAAGCTCAGTATCTCGTTAACATGGTGACGCACGACATCAGCTTTGGTATTGGCCCTGCAGGGACAGGTAAAACCTACTTAGCCGTTGCCGCTGCAGTTGATGCGCTAGAGCGCCAAGAAGTTCGTCGAATTTTGTTAACACGCCCGGCGGTTGAAGCAGGTGAAAAATTGGGCTTCCTACCCGGTGATTTAAGCCAAAAAGTCGACCCGTACCTACGACCGCTTTATGACGCGTTGTTTGAAATGCTTGGCTTTGAGCGAGTAGAAAAGCTCATTGAACGCAATGTGATTGAAGTTGCGCCACTCGCTTACATGCGCGGACGTACGCTCAACGATGCTTTTATTATTTTAGATGAAAGTCAAAACACTACCGTTGAACAAATGAAAATGTTCCTGACACGGATTGGGTTTAATTCAAGAGCCGTTATTACGGGTGATGTGACACAAATCGATTTGCCGCGTGGCGCTCGTTCAGGTCTTCGCCATGCCATTGAAGTGCTCAATGAAGTTGACGAAATCAGCTTCAACTTCTTTTTGTCTGATGATGTCGTACGTCATCCAGTGGTTGCTCGTATCGTCAACGCTTACGAAAAATGGGAAGCTCAGGACCAAAAAGAGCGTAAAGCTCAAGAGCAACGTCGTCGTGAAGAGCGAGAAGTAAAGCCTGTGGATGTTTATACTGAAGTGAATACAGTAACCGCAACAAAAAACGTTGGTGAATAATGAGTATCGAACTAGATTTACAATTAGCGGTCAAAAATGAGCAAGGGTTACCTACTTTTGATGATATCAGCCATTGGTTAACTCACGCGGTGACCCCATTTCAGGAACAAGCGGAAGTCACTGTGCGAATTGTTGATTCCGAAGAGAGTCAACAGCTCAATCGCGATTATCGAGGAAAAGATAAGCCGACCAACGTGCTATCCTTCCCTTTTGAGATGCCTCCGGGCATAGAGTTGGATTTGCTCGGTGACCTTGTCATTTGCCGCCAAGTGGTGGAACAAGAAGCCGATGAGCAACAAAAACCGTTGATGGCACACTGGGCTCATATGGTTGTACACGGCAGTCTACATCTGCTAGGTTATGATCATATCGATGATGATGAAGCCGAAGAGATGGAATCTCTTGAAACTGAAATTCTGCAAAAAATGGGCTTTGAAGACCCGTATATTGCTGAGAAGGAATAGCTCCAGACAATGAAGCTAGTACCGCTAAAGTCGGTACGATACGTGTGCTATCACACATCTGATAGCGAGGAAAATTAGAGAAACAATGAACGAAGATAACCCCCAGAATTCTGAAGGTCCGAGTAGAAAGTCCTTCTTTGAACGCCTAGGCCAATTATTTCAAGGTGATCCGAGAGATCGCCAAGAGCTTGTGGATGTGATCCGCGACTCTGAAATCAATGACCTTATCGACCATGACACAAGAGATATGCTTGAAGGTGTGATGGAGATTTCTGAGATGCGCGTGCGTGATATTATGATCCCACGCTCACAAATGGTCACTATCGATAAAAACGATGACTTGGATACCTTAATTGCGCTGATCACCGATGCTCAGCACTCACGTTATCCAGTGATCAGTGAAGATAAAGACCATGTTGAAGGCATTCTACTAGCGAAGGACTTACTCAAATATTTAGGTTCAGACAGTGCACCTTTTAACATTTTAGAAGTGATCCGCCCGGCAGTCGTGGTACCAGAAAGTAAACGGGTTGATCGCTTATTGAAGGAGTTCCGAGAGGAGCGTTACCACATGGCGATCGTCGTGGATGAATTCGGTGGCGTGTCTGGCTTAGTGACCATTGAAGATATTTTGGAAGAAATCGTTGGCGACATTGAAGACGAGTTCGATGATGAAGAACAATTGGATATCCGTAAGCTCAGCAAACATACTTTTGCAGTTAAAGCGCTGACCACCATCGAAGAGTTTAACGAAACCTTTGGTACTAAGTTCAGCGATGAAGAAGTGGATACTGTAGGGGGATTGGTGATGACAGCCTTTGGTCACCTGCCAAGCCGTGGCGAAGTTGTAGAGATCGACAAATACAGCTTTAAAGTCACCGCAGCAGACAACCGCCGAGTGGTTCAACTGCAAGTCACTATTCCTGATCTTGAATCACTTCCAGTGATAGCAGAAGAGTGACATAACCCCATTCACATCAGCAGAATGAGATAGATGATTAAAGCACTTTTTCATCGCCTAATGCGGCCGCTTGCGGCCGCTTTTGTTGGCGCATTAACCCCACTCGCTTTTGCTCCTTATCAGTTTTGGCCGCTGGCCATACTCACCCCCATGTTGCTATTGTTGCTCATTAATCAGCAACCAGCTAAAAAAGCAGCATGGATCGGATACTGCTGGGGCTTAGGTTTTTTTGCTTTTGGCATCAGTTGGGTGCACGTCAGTATTGATACCTTTGGTGGTATGCCCAAAATTGCCAGCCTGTTCCTGATGTCATTACTGGTCGGTTATTTAGCCCTTTATTCTGGGCTTTTCACTGGCTTACTCAACCGTTTTTTCCGCCGTAACACTATCAGCCATTTTTTATTAGCCACCCCTGCGCTTTGGCTAATTACCGATTGGCTTCGAGGCTGGGTAATGACCGGCTTTCCTTGGTTATGGCTTGGTTATAGTCAAATTGATAGCCCGCTTGCCAGTTTCGCACCACTGGGAGGCGTTGAGCTGGTCACCTTCTTAACGCTCCTCTGTTCTAGCGCTCTAGCCATGACGTGGCTTAAGCGCTCTTGGATACTCGTGCTGATTCCTCTGACCATATTGGCGACGGGATTTGGACTACGCAATTTCGATTGGGTCACTCCCGATCCCAGCACACAAACTCGCGTCGCACTGATTCAAGGTAATATTAAGCAAGCGGAAAAATGGCTTCCCAATCAGCGCTGGCCAACCATCATGGCCTACACCGATCTCAGTCGAGAAAACTGGGACGCAGATATTATCGTATGGCCAGAGGCAGCGATTCCCGCATTTGAATTCGAGATCCCTTCCTATTTGAGTAACTTAGATTCTGCGGCAAAAATGAACGACAGTGCGATTGTCACAGGCGTGCTCAACCAAAGCCCAGAGCGATCTTTTTACAACAGCATTCTGGTACTTAGCACCAACCCTTATGGCGACTACCGTTATGACTCTGACGCTCGCTACCATAAGCATCATTTATTGCCATTTGGTGAGTTTGTGCCATTTGAAGATTGGCTCAGGCCCATCGCACCCTTTTTCAACTTGCCGATGTCTTCATTTAGCCGTGGTGACTATATTCAACCGAATCTGATTGCCAAGGGTAGACACCTAGCCGCGGCACTGTGCTATGAAATCATCTTCAATGAACAAGTCAGAGCAAATGTCACTGATGAAACAGATTTTATCTTAACCCTCTCTAACGATGCGTGGTTTGGGCATTCAAATGGCCCATTGCAACATATGGAGATTGCTCGGATGAGAGCTTTAGAGCTGGGTAAACCGCTCATTCGTTCAACCAACAATGGTGTCACCGCTGTGACGGATCACAAAGGTAAAATAACGCAGCAGATCCCACAATTTGAAACAGCCGTATTGAAAGCAACCATCACGTCGACCAAAGGAGAGACGCCGTATCACGCTGTCGGCACTTGGCCGCTCTACGTCTGGGTGTTACTCAGTTTGATCGTCGGATGGACAAGACGTCACTCACCTCATTCTTAACCTCAAAAAGGCGCATTTCAGCGCCTTTTTGGTGTTTTCTATCGGCAACGCTTAACGCTTAAGGTTTTAATGGCTGACGAGTAAAAGCCGTTTGCCCACATTGAATACAAGGCATAATTTCAGTTGGATGATTATACTGGGTTTTATGCCCACAATGGTCACACAGTAACATCCCAAGGCCTATTATCTCCCCCGCTTGATACAAACCTTGTCGTTCTAAATCTTGAAACAATTCCACCCATTCCACTTTTGTTTTATCGGTGATTTCAAAAAGCCCCTGCCAAATTGAATTGGTAATCATCAATGAAAATGGGCTGCTTCTACTCTCTTCAAAACTATCCGCGAATTCTTTGAGATCCGCTTTTACATAGGCAGAAATAAGCGCCAATTCATCTTTGGTGAGATTATTGGCAGCATCAACAACCTTACCTGATGTCTGCAAAACTTGGGACATTTCATCAGGACTATGTTTGAGCGTTTCAATCACGTCATCCACAATCTCTTCGTAACTTGTTTTACGTTTTGGCATCACCCACCTCCATCAAACCAGATTGGCTATTGTTGTGTACCCCTGCTTTAGGTATTCTATGTCGATCTATTAGACTCTGTTCTAACCGAACTCACAAATTCCAAGATAACCGGATATCATCGATGCAAGAGCAATATAACCCGCAAGATATTGAACAAAAAGTTCAACAGCACTGGGATGACAACAAGACCTTTGTTGTAAGTGAAGACCCAAATAAAGAAAAATTCTACTGTCTTTCTATGTTCCCATACCCAAGTGGCCGACTGCACATGGGTCACGTGCGTAACTATACTATCGGTGATGTAGTCTCTCGTTTTCAACGTCTGCAAGGCAAAAACGTTATGCAGCCCATTGGTTGGGACGCATTTGGCCTACCCGCTGAAAATGCGGCTGTAAAAAACAAAACGGCACCAGCGCCTTGGACCTACGAAAACATTCAGTACATGAAAAACCAGTTAAAACTGCTGGGTTTTGGCTACGATTGGAGCCGTGAATTCGCCACTTGCACGCCAGAATATTACCGCTGGGAACAAGAGTTCTTCACTAAGCTGTATCAAAAAGGCTTAGTCTACAAGAAAACCTCTTCCGTTAACTGGTGTCCAAACGACCAAACCGTTCTCGCCAACGAGCAAGTTGAAGATGGCTGCTGCTGGCGTTGTGATACACCAGTAGAACAAAAAGAGATCCCACAATGGTTTATTAAGATCACCGCGTACGCACAAGAACTGTTGGACGATTTAGAGAACTTAGAGGGTTGGCCTGAAATGGTCAAAACCATGCAGCGTAACTGGATTGGTCGCTCAGAAGGCGTAGAGCTCAAGTTTGGTGTCAACGGTCATTCAGATCTCGACGTCTATACCACTCGCCCTGATACCTTGATGGGTGTCACTTATGTGGGCATTGCGGCTGGTCATCCATTAGCGACCATTGCAGCGCAAAATAACCCTGCTTTAGCTTCTTTTATTGACGAATGTAAGAACACCAAAGTTGCAGAAGCTGAACTGGCGACCATGGAAAAGAAAGGCATGGATACGGGCCTAACGGCCATTCATCCTTTAAATGGTCGTGAAGTGCCTATTTATATCGCCAACTTTGTGCTGATGGATTACGGTACAGGCGCGGTGATGGCCGTACCTGCTCATGACCAACGTGATTTTGAGTTCGCCACCAAATATGGCCTAGACATCATTCCAGTCATCAAACCAGAAGATGGCTCTGAAGTCGATGTGTCTAGCGCTGCGTACACTGAAAAAGGAGTCCTGTTTGGTTCTGGCGAATTTGATGGTTTAGCCTTCCAAGCAGCATTTGATGCTATTGCAGCCAAGCTGGAGGCTGAAGGTAAAGGCAAGAAAACCGTTAATTTCCGTCTACGTGACTGGGGGGTTTCTCGCCAACGTTACTGGGGCGCGCCGATTCCTATGGTGACCACTGAAGATGGCCAAGTTCACCCAGTGCCAATTGATCAACTGCCCGTCATTCTACCAGAAGATGTTGTGATGGATGGTGTAACTAGCCCAATCAAAGCCGACAAAGAGTGGGCCAAAACCACCTTTAATGGCGAGCCTGCACTACGTGAAACCGATACCTTCGATACGTTTATGGAGTCATCTTGGTATTACGCTCGTTACTGTTCACCACAAGCGGACGATATTTTAGACCCAGCGAAGGCAAACTACTGGTTACCAGTAGACCAATACATCGGTGGTATTGAGCATGCTTGTATGCACCTGCTCTACTCACGCTTCTTCCATAAGCTATTGCGTGATGCAGGCTATGTCACTTCAGATGAACCTTTCAAGCAACTACTTTGCCAAGGCATGGTATTGGCAGATGCGTTCTACCACACGAACGAGAAAGGCACCAAAGAGTGGGTAGCGCCAACTGACGTAAAAGTGGAACGCGACGGTAAAGGTCGCATCACTCAAGCCGTAGACAACCAAGGCCGCAACGTTGAGCACTCAGGCATGATCAAAATGTCTAAGTCGAAAAACAACGGTATCGACCCGCAAGAGATGGTTGATAAGTATGGCGCCGATACGGTTCGTCTATTCATGATGTTTGCCTCTCCGGCTGACATGACGCTTGAATGGCAAGAGTCTGGTGTAGAAGGTGCTAACCGCTTCCTAAAACGCGTCTGGAAACTGGTTGCAGAACATAGCGCTAAAGGTGTGGCTGAAGCGGTAGATAGCGCCTCTCTTACTGGTGAACAAAAAGCGCTGCGTCGTGATGTGCATAAAACCATCGCCAAAGTGACTGACGATATTGCACGCCGCCAGACGTTCAATACCGCCATTGCTGCGATTATGGAGTTGATGAATAAACTCACTAAAGCGTCACAAGAATCCGTGCAAGATCGGGCCATTCTCGACGAGGCTTTAAAAGCGGTTGTCAGCATGCTTTACCCAATCACTCCTCATATCAGCTTTGAACTGTGGAATGCACTGGGTGAGAGTGATGTAGATAATACCGTGTGGCCGACCTACGACGAATCCGCCCTAGTGGAAGATGAAAAACTGATCGTCCTACAAGTTAACGGAAAACTTCGTGGTAAGCTGACCGTAGCCGCTGATGCAAGTAAAGATCAGGTTGAAGCACTCGGTTTAGCAGACGAGAACGTCATGAAATTTACGGATGGCTTAACCGTTCGTAAAGTTATCTATGTACCAGGTAAGTTACTGAACATCGTTGCGAACTAATATCGCAGCCTAATGTCGTAATAACTGGTTTATCAACAGGGTAGCTCGCTGCCCTGTTGATTTATCTTAGCGTTCTTACCCACAGAGCTATAGAGCGCTAAGATAAGTCACCTAAATATATGAGAACTTAACCCCAATGCGCCAAATTTCGTCTTACTCTCTGAAATTATCGTTAATTGTTATTATGAGCAGCCTACTCTCAGCTTGCGGCTTTCATCTTCGTGGCGATTACTCCGTTCCTGAAGAACTCAATCGAGTCTCTGTCACCAGCTACGACCAATACAGTACCTTCACTCGTATGGTAAAAAATCAATTACGAATGAGTGACATTGAGATTGTTTCCCCCTCAGAGACGGTGCCAAACATCTATCTAATAAGCGAGAGTGTTGGTGAACGGACGCTTTCGCTTTATCAAAATACTCGTGCGGCAGAAAAAGAACTCACTTTTAATGCAGCGTATCGCGTCACTCTGCCTGAAGTGGGGATAAAAACGTTTTCAACCAGTGTAACTCGTAGCTATCTTGATAACCCATTAACTGCTCTCGCTAAATCGGTAGAGCGAGACATGATTGAAGATGAGATGCGCAAACTAGCCGCAACTCAAATTTTACGCCAAATGGCACGTCTAAAAGCCGATATTGCAGCGAATGAACATCAACTTGAACAACAAGAAAATGAACAGCAGCGAACAGACCAGCAGGCCTATGAGATAAACACCGTGGAAAGTGAACCGTCACAATTCACGGCTCCTGCGACAAACTAAAGGCGAGTAATGAGAATATTTGCTGACAAGCTGGCCGATCACTTAAACAAGCCCTTGATGGGGCTTTACTTACTGTTTGGCAACGAACCGCTATTGCTGCAAGAATCACGCGTGGCGATAGAGAAAAAAGCATTAGAACAAGGATTTGAAGAACGCCATCGTTTCAGTGCTGATGCCCATTTAAACTGGGATCAAGTCTATGACTGCTGCCAAGCTTTAAGTTTATTTTCCAGCAAAAAAATCATTGAAATTGAATTACCTGAAACGGGTGCAAATGCGGCAACAGCAAAAGAGCTCGTCGCCCTAGGTCAATCGCTTCATCCTGACGTACTACTTGTGATTATCGGTGAGAAATTAACCAAAGCACAAGAAAGCACTAAATGGTTTAAGACACTCTCAAGCCTAGGATGTTGGGTGAGTTGCTTAACCCCGGATATCAGCAAACTGCCACAATTTGTCATGATGCGCTGCCGCGCATTGGGGCTAAAACCTGATCAAGAAGCAGTGCAGATGCTGGCGCAATGGCATGAAGGCAATCTGTTCGCGCTATCTCAAAGCTTAGAAAAACTCGCACTACTCTATCCAGATGGCTTACTGACGCTGATCCGCTTAGAAGAGTCATTAAGCCGACATAACCACTTCACTGTCTTTCACTGGATCGATGCGCTGCTCGAAGGGCAAGCGAATCGGTCACAACGTATTTTACGCCAGCTCATTACCGAAGGCACTGAGCCTGTGATTCTGATACGTAGCCTACAAAAAGAGCTGCTACTGCTGCTGCAAATGCATCAAGATTTAACCCAGATGCCGATTGGCTCAATCTTTGATAAGTACCGAATTTGGCAATCCAAGCGACCTTGGTACGCGGCAAGCTTAAAAAGACTATCGAGAGATAAACTCAAACAGTTGATTGCATTACTCACCCAAGCCGAAAGAGTAACTAAAACTCAGTATGAAACCTCAACTTGGCCAATATTGCAGCAAATCAGTGTTGAATTTTGCTTGCCACAGTCCGTTGTATCAAAGTTGGCTTGAAGGCGTGTTATACTCCGCGTCATTTTGTCAGTAACCAGACCAATTTTTAAAGGAGATGACGCTTGCAACACCACGAATTGAAAGACTTTCTTGCCGATAAAGCCGACGATATGAAAGCCATTGATATCAAAACCTTAGATGTTAAGGGAAAATCTAGCATCACCGATTACATGATCATTTGCACAGGCACATCAAAACGACATGTAGCCTCGATTGCCGAACATGTCGCAACTGAAGTCAAAAAAGTGGGCATGGAACCACTGGGTATGGATGGCGAAAGTGAAGGCGAATGGGTCGTGCTAGACATGGGCAGCAGCATGTTGCATGTTATGCAAGAAGAGCACCGTGATCTGTACCAGCTTGAAAAACTTTGGAGTTAAGTTTTGAAAATTCAGTTGATTGCCGTTGGTACCAAAATGCCGAAATGGGTAGAAGAAGGCTTTCAAGAGTACCGCCGACGTTTTCCACACGATATGCCGCTTGAATTAGTGGAGATACAAGCGGGCAAACGTGGCAAAAATGCGGATATTGCAAGAATTTTGCAAAAAGAAGGCGAAGCTATGCTCGCGGCCGTGCCAAAAAGCAATCGAATTGTTACTCTCGATATTCCAGGTAAACGTTGGGATACCGAACAACTGGCGGAACAACTTGAAAGTTGGAAGCTCGATGCCCGTGATGTATCGATTTTAATTGGTGGCCCTGAAGGGCTTTCTCCTGCATGCAAAGCCGCCGCAGAGCAGAGCTGGTCGCTTTCGCCGTTGACACTTCCTCACCCTTTGGTTCGAGTGGTCATGGCAGAGAGTTTGTACCGCGCTTGGAGTATTACGGCTAATCACCCTTATCACCGAGAATAACTATTCATGTTACGTAAGCGTAGCCAAATTCGTGACTACCAATCAGAAGCTCGGCTGTTTCGCAACCGAGCAATTGTCTCTTTTATTGCGATCATCATGCTGGTGGGCGTTCTGCTTACCAATTTGTACCATATTCAAATTAACCAATATCAAGATTACAAAACGCGATCCAATGATAACCGAATCAAAATCGTCCCGATTGCGCCTAATCGAGGGTTAATTTATGACCGCAATGGTGTGCTACTAGCGGAAAACCGCCCAGTATTCAACTTAGAGATCACACCTGAGCAAGTGCGCGATATGGATGATACGATCACGCGCTTACAGCAATACCTGACCATCTCACCAGAAAAAATTGCCACCTTTGAAAAAGAGCGTCGTCAGACACGCCGGTTTAATTCAGTGCCGCTTTTGACACAGTTAACACCGGAAGAAGTGGCTATTTTTTCGGTCAATCAGCACAAGTTTCCCGGTGTATCAGTAAGCGCAAGCTTAAAGCGCTACTACCCCTATGGTGAAGTTCTCACTCATGTTATCGGTTATGTATCCAGAATCAATGACCGAGATATGGAACGTCTAGAACGCGAAGAGCGCTCAGCCAATTACCAAGCCACTCGTGATATTGGCAAACTGGGGATTGAACGCTTTTATGAGGATGTGCTGCACGGTACGGCTGGCTACCAAGAAGTTGAGGTCAATAGCCGAGGACGCATCATTCGCACCTTAAAATACGTCCCTCCCGTGGCAGGGAAAGACATTGTATTAAGCTTGGACATTGATCTGCAGCTTTATGTGCACAAGTTGTTGGATGGCCGTCGAGGTTCAATTGTAGTGCTCGATCCAAAAGATAACGGTGTCCTTACCATGGCATCAAGTCCAAGCTACGATCCAAACCCATTCGTACATGGTATTTCTAGCGCCGCCTACAACGAACTTCTCAATGACCCAGACCGCCCGTTAGTCAATCGAGCGACACTTGGTATTTACCCTCCCGGCTCAACGATTAAACCTTTTATTGCCGTCGCTGCACTTCAAGAAGGGGTTATAACCCCAACAACAACACGTAATGATCCTGGTTATTGGGTGATACCAAACTCCAAAACGCGGCCCTTCCGAGACTGGTTGCGCTGGGGGCATGGTCGAGTGGACATTAATAAGGCGCTCGAAGAGTCTGTCGATACCTTCTTTTACCAAATCGCCTACGACTTGGGTATTGATCGTCTCTCTAGTTGGATGATGAAATTTGGCTTTGGTGACTATACAGGTTTAGACATTTATGAAGAAGGCAAAGCGAACATGCCAACGCGTGAGTGGAAAATGGCACGTCACCGAACCCCTTGGTATCAAGGTGATACGATTCCGGTCGGCATTGGCCAAGGGTATTGGACATCAACACCGATGCAAATTGCCAAAGCGACTTCCGTGCTGGTTAATCACGGCAAAGTGATTGCGCCGCATTTATTGCGTTCGACGCTCAAAAATGGTGAAGAGTTTAGCAGGCAAGAGCTTTCAGAATTAGAAACTTCGCCACCGATCGAAGGGGTGCCGAAACGCTATTGGGACATCGCAATCAATGGCATGCGTCTTGTAAACCACGGTAAAAAAGGAACCGCACGGCGCTCATTTACCAATATGAAATATGTCAGCGCTGGAAAATCTGGAACTGCGCAAGTGTTTGGCTTGGCAGAAAACCAAGTGTATAAGGCCGATGAATTAGCCGAACACCTTCGTGACCATGCCCTATTCACAGGCTTTGCACCTGTAGATGACCCGCAGCTTATTGTCACTCTGGTACTCGAAAACGCAGGGGGAGGTTCTGGCAATGGTGGACCCGTTGTTAGGAAAATATTTGACCGCGCCATTCTAGGTAAAGAGGCTGAAAAATAATGGAACTGGATCCTTCAACAGGACAAAATCGAGCGCTTTTTGAGCGCTTGCACATCGACTTGCCATTACTGCTGGGTATTTTGTTATTGATGGGGTTTGGGCTGGTCGTGATGTACAGCGCCAGCGGTCAGAGCTTAACTATGATGGATCGCCAAGCCATGCGCATGGTACTGGCTCTCGGTGTGATGATCTTTCTTGCTCAAATTTCCCCAAGAACTTATGAGTCTCTTGCACCCTTTATGTTTTTCTGCGGCGTACTGCTGTTGCTCGGCGTGCTGTTTTTTGGCGAATCGTCCAAGGGAGCTCAGCGCTGGTTAAATTTAGGCTTTGTTCGTTTTCAGCCCTCAGAATTGCTTAAACTCGCAGTGCCTCTCATGGTTGCTCGCTACATAGGGAAACGTTCTCTTCCACCCACCTTTAAAACCCTAGTCGTTTCGCTGTTAATGGTGTTTATCCCTACCGTACTAATCGCGAAGCAGCCCGATCTTGGCACTTCAATATTGATTGCAGCCTCCGGCATTTTTGTCATTTTCTTATCTGGAATAAGCTGGCGAATCATTTTTTCTGCCGCCGTGGCTTTGGGTGGCTTCATACCTGTGCTTTGGTTCTTTCTGATGCGTGAATATCAAAAAACCCGAGTCAGAACACTTTTCAATCCGGAATCCGATCCACTCGGTGCAGGTTATCATATCATTCAGAGTAAAATAGCCATTGGGTCTGGAGGGTTGTCAGGAAAAGGATGGCTACACGGCACACAGTCGCAACTTGAATTCTTACCTGAGCGGCACACCGACTTCATTTTTGCCGTCATTGCTGAAGAGTGGGGCATGATTGGCATCTTGTGTTTACTCACTATTTATCTTTTTATCATCGGACGTGGTCTATACCTCGCGAGCAACGCACAAACGGCTTTCGGCCGAATGATGGCTGGAAGTATTGTACTCAGCTTCTTTGTTTACGTTTTTGTAAATATAGGTATGGTCAGTGGTATTTTACCCGTGGTTGGTGTTCCCTTGGCTCTCATCAGCTATGGTGGCACATCCATGGTCACTCTCATGGCTGGCTTTGGCATACTGATGTCTATCCACACTCACCGAAAAGCATTTTCTAAGGCAACCTAAGCATGAGAAACTCCCTATTTATTTTTATATTAACGAGTCTATTTC